>CAZKTK010000154.1:0-7155 GCA_964555535.1 uncultured Rhodospirillaceae bacterium | reverse complement strand
AGGGCGGGGAAGGCATAGAACGTCGCGCTCTTGCCGAGCACGTCGCGGAACCGGGCCGGGACGGAAACCCGCCCCTTGCGGTCGATGCGCTGCTCGTGACTGCCGACGAAAATCGCCACCGTGTCCCCCAAATCCCGGATCGCCCCGAAGTCCGGATTGGCCCGGCCGTTTCCCTTACTGGCTTACTGCCTCCGTACGCGTCCTTTGTCGCCCTGGTGCTTGTATGGAACCATATGGGCTTACATGGAATTACATGGGATATCATGGGAATTTCTGGGGGTCAATGGAAATAGTCATGACAAACATGGGCTTAGGGCAGTGAAGCTCATCGAACTTCTCGGTCCGGCAAAGAGCTCGCAAGAATCCGCCCCAGGTTTCGTGGGTTCTCGACTGGTGACACCCTAGGGATCGATTATGGCGAAAGTTTGTTCTTGTAATGTTCTATTTGAGGCCAGGCAATGAAATTCTAATTTCTCCACTGCCTCAAAGGCTTGCGGCGGGAAATTCAGCCAAATACACGCGATAGGCCGGGAGAATCGCCTTGGCCGAGACGGCGGCTGCGGTCATCATGGCCGGTGGGACATGGGAGGATGGCATGCGTAACATTCTGTTTTTGTTGGCCGGTCTCGTCGCGGGTCTGGCCATAGGCTTCGTCGCAATCGACAAGACCCCCGAGGGTGCCGTTGAGGCAACGGCGGCCGCGCCGCAGGAGGTGATCCGCTGGAAGGTCACCGGCGCCGTACCGGCGTCACTCGTCCAGATCGGCACCCTGGCAGAGCGGGCTACGGAGCTGATTACGGAGCTTTCCGGCGGCCGCCTGCAGACCCAGTTCTACGATCCCGGCGCTTTGGTTCCGGTCATGGAGATGTTCGACTCGGTGTCCGCCGGCGCCATCGATGCCGGCATTGCGACGGCCGGTTATTGGGTCGGCAAGGAGCCGGCCCTGGCTTTCTTTTCCGCCGTGCCCTTCGGGCCCAATGCGGGCGAATACATGGCCTGGTTCTATTATGGCGGCGGCAAGGAGATGTATGACGAGCTCTATGCGCGCCACAACATGAAGGGCGTGATGTGCGGCATTATTCCGCCCGAGGCGTCGGGCTGGTTCCGCGAGGAGATCACCAGTCTCGAGGATTTGCGTGGGCTCAAAATGCGCTTTTTCGGCCTCGGCGGCGAAGCGTTGGAGCGCCTTGGTGTCTCCACCCAGCTCATCGCCGGCTCGGACATCTATCCCGCACTCGAACTCGGCACCATCGATGCCACGGAATTCTCCATGCCGGCGATCGACCAGGCGCTGGGCTTCCACGAGATCGCCAAGCATTACTATTTCCCGGGCTGGCACCAGCAATCGACGTTTCTCGAGCTGATGATCAACATGGACCGCTGGCAGGCGCTGCCCGACGATCTCAAGCTGTTGGTGGAGACGGTCTGCGGCGAAAGCATCCGGCTCAGTATCGCCGAGGGCGACGCCTTGCAGTTCAAGGCCATTGCCGCGCTCAAGGAAAAGGGGATCAACGTGCACAGATGGCCGCCGGAAATCCTCGCTGCCTTCGAGGCGGCATGGCTTGAGGTGGTCGCTGAGCGTTCAGCGGAAAACGAGGATTTCGCCCGCGTCTGGCAGTCTCTCAAGGCCTTTCGCGAGGACTACGCCTTGTGGCTGGAGCTGGGATACTTGTAATCCCCAACGGCCTCCGCTAGGACGGGCGTCTTATCCCGCACGCGTCGTGGCCGCGGACCCGCAGCCACGCAGGAGTTTTTTGACATGCGTAACGTACTGCTGTTGGTCGTCGGCTTGGCGGCCGGCTTGGCCGTTGGTTTTTTCGCCTGGAAAGGCGGAGACATGACGCCCGCACCCGCCGGCGAGGTGGCGGCGCCTGCGGAAGAGGCGCGCGCCTCCAAGGTCACGTGGAAGATGGCAAGCTCGTTTCCTTCCACCATGGTATTGATCGGCAGCATGGGCCTGCATTTGTCGGAATCGGTCGACAAGCTTTCGGGCGGCGATTTCACTCTCAAGTTCTTCGAGCCAGGCGCCCTGGTACCGCCCTTGGAGATCTTCGACGCGGTCTCCACCGGTGCCATCGACGCGGGCTGGACCGCGTCCGGCTATTGGGCCGGCAAGGTGCCGGCGCTGCAGTTCTTCACGGCGGTGCCCTTCGGCCCTGCCACGGGCGAATACATGGCCTGGCTCTATTACGGCGGCGGTATCGAGATCTATGACGAGCTCTATGCCAAGTACAACATCAAGGGCATTCCCTGCGCCTCGGTGGCGCCCGAGGCTTCGGGCTGGTTCCGCGAGGAGATCACCTCGCCGGAGGATCTCAAGGGCCTGAAGATGCGCTTCTTCGGCCTCGGCGCGAAGGTGATGGAGAAGCTTGGCGTTTCGACCCAGCTCATCGCCGGCGGCGACATCTATCCGGCGCTCGAACTCGGCACCATCGATGCGACAGAATTCTCCATGCCGGCCATCGACAAGGAGCTCGGTTTTCACGAGATCGCCGGGCACTACTACTTCCCCGGCTGGCATCAGCAGTCCACCTTCATCGAGCTCATGGTCAACATGGATCGCTGGAACGCCCTCGACGACCGCCGCAAGGCGCAGATCGAGATCGCCTGCGGCGAGAACTTCCGCCACTCGATCGCCGAGGGCGAGGCGATCCAGTTCGGCGCCCTCGAGGAGCTGTCGGCAGCGGGCGTCGAGGCGCATCGCTGGCCCGACGACATGATGGCCGCCTTCAGCGGCGCCTGGGACCAGGTGGTGACTGAGGAAGCCGCGGCGGATCCCGACTTCGCCAAGGTCTGGGAGTCGCTTTCCAGCTTCCGCGAGAAATACGCCGTGTGGAAGAACCTCGGCTACCTATAGGCCGCAAGCGGGCGCCGGCAGACGTCGGCGCCCGGTGATAGTATCGTCGGCATGTCCTCGCAGCAGCGCCGCCATTTCCTGTTCACCTTCGGCCTGGCCATGCTCGTCTCGCACGAGCTTGATGCCATCGTGGTGGCGGAATGGCGGCTGCTGCCGCTATTGAATCTCTTGCCGGACGAGACCGCGCATATGGTCTTTCTGGCCCTGCATGTTCCCGTCCTTGCGGGCCTTTTCTGGCTGACGGCATTCTCGTCGCCGCGCTGCAGGTATCGTTCCCAACTCGTCTTCGACGCGTTCCTGATCGGTCATGCCGGCGTGCACGGGCTAATGTCGGGGCACACGCTGTACATGTTCGATTCTTGGCTGTCGCACACGCTCATCTACGGCGCGGCCATTGTCGGTACAGTGCATCTGATCCTGGCATGGCGGGCCGGGCAGACCCCAGCTGGGGTGTAAGTCGGGCTTGGGCAGATTGCCGTGGCGGGAGGGACGCCGATGCTAGCGTCCGTTTGTTCATAGAAATTTCAGGTATTCGAGAAGAGCTCTCTTCTTTTCCGGGGAGAGCATGGTGCCGTATTCATGACCGCAGCGGCTATTGCCAGAGGCCGGATCGTCGCAGCCCGTTGTCTCAAGCGTGTAATCGAACCGCGTCTGCTCCGCGGCGAGCCCAACGGATTCGATGTCGTAATTGGGTCCAACCTCGAAGGTCGCGAGGCGCTCTGACGCGGGCTTGAGAAGCTCCTCAAGGGTCGGCACCGAGCCATTGTGCAGATAGGGGGCTGCAGCCCAGATGCCTTCAAGCACGCGCGCTTCATAAGCGCAGGTCGGCCGGTCGTCCGGCGTATCATCCATCGGCATCACGTTCTGGGACGGCTGCGTAAAGGCACCGTCCAAGGAGTCCAGCAGTTCAGCCAACCCCTGCTCCTGCACGTTTGTCCCGCGCGGCCGGAAGAATTCCTGGATGATCGTTCCCGACACCGACACCTCCAACAGGCGGAAGACCGAATCTTTCTCGGCAATGGGTGCCCAGCCGCTAAACGGGATGCGCGCGCCTGCCATCGAACCCGTATCGACAACCCTTGCGATTATGCTGCATTCCCTGGCGTCCGTTCGCACATTCTTGACAGGTGTTTTCCAAGTCGACCAGCCCTGCGGACGGGTGACGCCAATCTGCTTACCATGACAGCCATTACAACCGGCGTCCTCGAACACTTCTTTGCCTTTGTCCGCCAAGGGCTTGTTGATGTACCAGGGCCAGCGTGGCGGCCCCAACTTGCGCATCAGATTCTCGGCCGCGCGAAGGCCGTCGAAATTTGCAGAATTGTTAGTCAGATAATCCCTGTTAAGGATACGAAATCCATCATTGGTTTTCGGATGAAAGACGCCGAACACGCCATAGACCTCGCCGAGGTTGCGCGCCAGGCCCAGTATCTCATTCCCGTTCTTGGCGAACCCAGGCCACTGAGTCCGGTCTTGCAGCGCGGCATTCCAGAGGAACGGATAGCGGACTGGTGCGTCGGCTTTCGCGATGTTTTCTTCGATCACGTAAGTCGGGGGCTCGCCGACATCGAGTCCGGCCAGCCTATTGAAGATCATCGAGACGGCATCGAGCCGCGATGGCCCCCAACCGGGTTCGGTCAGCGAGCCTGTTATCCATGCATGGTACCTAGCATACCAAATGTCGACTTCGACATGCAGGGCCGTGGCTTCGTTCAAGGTGTGATCGGGTCCCAGCACGGTGTCGGCAAAGGCGGCGAAAGCATCGCGGTCATCATGGACAACGCCCATCGCAGTATCGAGGTCGCGGAGGAGTTTCTGGAAGTCAACGATTGCCGGGCCACCGTCTACGCGATAGCTGGTTCCATCCACCACGATCTGGCGAGTGTGGCAGGCCGAGCATGTCATGCCGACGGTGGGTGCGCCCTCGTAGTCGGAGAGGGTGAAGCCGACGGGCAGGTTCGGTTGCGAACTGTCCGGTTTGGGAAGGTAGCCGTATCTGGCCAGCCGATCGCCGAGAAACGGGCTGCCGTCGGGTAGTTTCAGCGCCTGCATCCAGGCCAGCGGCATGAGGCGTGAGCCCTGATCCTGCTCGTAGAACAGTTGCCGCTCCACCCCGGTCCAGTTCTCTCCCTGGTCGAGGTAGATTACGTTATTGGCAAACGCTTGGCCGTTGACCTGGATGCACCCCATCACAAGTGGAGCGATTACCAACACCCTCAAAGATTTCGCATGCATCATGACTATTCCGCAAATCATTGTTGCGTTTGCGCAACAATATCACGAAACCCCGCAGTCAAGCAATCATGCGTTGTGTATGATTTCCCGAACAGTCAATTTGGGGGATCATAAAATGAGGCGTGCAGCCTCAATGTCGCTGCAGCGTTGCTGGTGTCGCTGTGTTCAAAACTATGTTGGATTGTGAGTGGGGGCTTTATTGCCCGTCACGAATTCTTCGCCAGGCGGCCGCGTTTCTGTTGTGTTCTTCCAGCGTGCGGGCGAAGACATGGCCGCCGGTGCCGTCAGCCACGAAGTAAAGGTCCTCGGTTTCCAGCGGGTCGAGCACAGCGGCGATTGCGGCGGCACCCGGGTTTGCAATGGGGTGCGGCGGCAGGCCGTCGATGAGATAGGTGTTGTAGGGATGGGGTGCCGCCAGGTCGGCGCGGGTGAGCGCCCGGCCGAGCGGGCCGGTGCCGCCGGTCAGGCCGTAAATCACCGTCGGGTCCGACTGCAGGCGCATGCCGCGGCGCAAGCGATTGACGAAGACACCGGCGACATGGCGGCGCTCGCCGGAGACGCCGGTCTCCTTTTCCACGACAGACGCCAGGATGACCGCCTCCTCAGGCGTATCGAATGGCAGGTTCTCAGCCCTTGCGGCCCATAGCTCCGTGAGCGTGGCGGCCATGGCATCGGTCATGCGCGCCAATACGGCATCGCGCGTGTCGCCGCGGAGGTAGTGGTACGTCTCCGGCAACAAGCTGCCTTCGGGCGGGATCGCACTGACCTCGCCTTCGAGCGCCGGCGTGGCGGCGACGATGGCGACGATCTCGACAGCCGTCAGGCCTTCGGGAATGGTGATGCGGCGGGTCAGCACCCGGCCATCCGAGAGACGCGCGATGACCTCTCGCATGCTCTCATGCGCCGGCACGGCGTACTCGCCGGCCTTGAGGCTTCCGTCCGCGGCAAGCAGGCAGGCTGCGATGGCAAAGAGGTCGGGATTGTCGATGACGCCGGCCGCTTCGAGCGTGTCGCCGATCGTGGCGATGCTGCTGCCGGGCGCGATGTCTATGAGGGCTTCTGCATCGTGCGGGCCGGCCCGCTCTGTGTGCTCGGCAAGCCAGATCACGCAGCCGACGGCTACGACCGCGATAAGCAGGATCAGGGAGACGAGATCGCCGAGGAAGCGCATGGCGCCGGTCCGCTCCCCGACCGGCTCAGGACGCCTTGCGGAAGATCAGGCTGGCGTTGGTGCCGCCGAAGCCGAAGGAGTTGGACAGCGCGGCGCGCACGGGCCGCTGCTTGGCCACCTTCGGCACCAGATCGATGTCACAGCCTTCCGACGGGTTCTCCAGATTGAGGGTCGGCGGCACGATGTCGTTGGCGATGGCGAGGATGGAAAAGATCGTCTCCACCGCGCCGGCCGCGCCGAGCAGGTGACCCACCGCCGATTTGGTCGACGACATGGAGATGCGATAGGCATCCTCGCCGAACAGGCGCTTGACCGCGCCGAGCTCGATCTCGTCACCGAGTGGGGTCGAGGTGCCGTGGGCGTTGACATAGTCGATATCGGCAACCGTCATGCCGGCGCTCTTGAGGGCCGCGCGCATGGAGCGGAAGCCGCCGTCGCCGTCCGGTGCCGGGGCGGTGATGTGATAGGCGTCGCCCGACATGCCGTAGCCGGCAAACTCCGCATAAATGGTGGCGCCGCGGGCCTTGGCGTGTTCCAGCTCCTCCAGCACGAGGATACCGGCGCCTTCGCCCATGACGAAGCCGTCGCGCTCCTGGTCCCAGGGCCGCGAGGCGCGTTCGGGCTCGTCATTGAAATTGGTGGACAGCGCCCTGGCCGCCGCGAACCCGGCGATGCCGAGGCGCGAGATCGCCGCTTCGGAGCCGCCTGCCACCATGACGTCGGCATCGTTCAGCATGATCATGCGGGCGGCATCGCCGATGGCATGCGCCCCGGTCGAACACGCTGTGACAACCGAGTGGTTGGGACCTTTGAAGCCGTGGCGGATGGAGACCTGGCCCGAGGCGAGGTTGATCAGGCAGCTCGGAATGAAGAACGGGCTGAGGCGCCGCGG
>CAZKTK010000153.1:6248-7164 GCA_964555535.1 uncultured Rhodospirillaceae bacterium | reverse complement strand
AGTAGATCGAGGCCGATCAGAAATATGGCGGCAACTAAGTTACAGCAATTCGCTGAGCAGATTGGAATTACTAGCAGTAAGTTGGTACAGCAACTG
Organism: uncultured Rhodospirillaceae bacterium; assembly: GCA_964555535.1. Taxonomy (GTDB): domain Bacteria; phylum Pseudomonadota; class Alphaproteobacteria; order UBA7887; family UBA7887; genus UBA7887. Next base: position 7,068 of record CAZKTK010000153.1, on the reverse strand, counting down.
GCTGCGGCGGGTATCCCCGAGAAGGGTGTTGACGGCCTATTGTCAGATCAGGAAAAGGAGCAGCTTCTTTCTTACCTGCGTGGCGATGGGAAAGTTGAAACATCAAACGACCGACCAAAGATTTCACTGAGTAGAAAGTCGACTAGTTCAGTGCGCCAGGCATCGCGGACGGGGACCGGCGGCGGAGTCCTCATCGACATTGCAGACATAGAGCACCGGCTTGGCAGTGAGCAGCTGCATCTGCCGCCACAGCGCCTCCTCACCCTCGCTGATGTCATGGGCGCGCGCCGGCACGCCATCTTCGAGCAAGGGCATGGCACGATCGACCAGAGCCAGAGTCGCTTTGGACTCCGCGTCGCCGCCGCGGGCGCGCGTGACCAGCCCTTCGCGCCGCTTCTCCAGGCTTTGCAAGTCCGCCAGCATGAGCTCGGTATCAACGATCTCGGCATCGGCAAGCGGATCGACGGCGCCCGAGACATGGCTGATATCGTCATCCTCGAAGCAGCGCAGGACATGGACGATCGCGTCCACCTCGCGAATATGAGAGAGAAAGGTGTTGCCGAGCCCCTCGCCGCGGCTGGCGCCGGAAACCAGGCCCGCGATATCGACGAAATCGATATGGGTCGGCACGATGCGCGCCGATTTGGCGATCTCGGCGATACGAAGGAGACGCGCATCCGGCACCGGCACCCGCCCGACATTGGGCTCGATGGTGCAAAAGGGATAGTTTGCGGCCTCGGCCGCCGCCGCGCCGGCAAGGGCGTTGAACAAGGTCGATTTGCCGACATTGGGCAAACCGACGATGCCGCACCTAAATCCC
>CAZKTK010000153.1:0-6238 GCA_964555535.1 uncultured Rhodospirillaceae bacterium | reverse complement strand
GGCGCGGGCGTGCCGGCCGCGGATTGAGGATCACCTGCACCCGGCTCATGAAGCCGCTGTCGTCGTGCCGCGCCAGATGCGCCGCCGCCTCGGCCATGGCGGCCAGCAGGGGATCCAACCAGTCCTGATCGTCACGGCTGAAATCGTTCAGCACGTAAGAATGCACCTTGCGCTTGTCGCCGGGATGGCCGATGCCGATGCGCACCCGGCGGTAGGTCTTGCCGTAATGGCTGTCGATGCTGCGCAGGCCGTTGTGGCCCGCCGTGCTGCCGCCGGTCTTGATCCGGATCTTGCCGGGTACGAGGTCGAGCTCGTCGTGCAGCACCACCACATCATCTCCATCGAGCTTGAAGAAACGCGCCGCCTCGCCGATGGCGATGCCGGAGCGGTTCATGTAGGTGCTGGGCTTGATCGCCACGACCCGCTCGCCGTCGATGCGCCCATCGGCGACGAGGCCGTGGAAGCGTGCGCGATAGGGCGCAAAATCATAGCGCTGGGCGATGGCGTCCAGCGCCATGAAGCCGACATTGTGACGGTTCCAGGCATGCTCCGGTCCCGGATTTCCGAGACCGGCCAATAAAAGCATAACGGGGCGGAGCGGGTGCTTAGTCCTCTTCGCCGGCGGCCTCTTCGCCTTCGGCACCCTCGCCCTCGAGCGCGCCTTCGCCCTCGAGCTCGAGACCTTCTTCCTCGCCCTCTTCGGCCTCGGCAGCGGCCTCGTCACGCACCACGGTCGGCGCGGCGACGGTTGCCACGGTGAAGTCGCGGTCGGTAATCGTGGGCTCGGCGCCCTCGGGCAGGCTGATGGCCGAGATATGCACCGAGTCGCCGATCTCGAGGCCTGTGAGATCGATCACCAGAGACTCGGGGATGGCGTCAACATTGCAGTTGAGCTCGACCGCATGGCGCACGACGTTGATGACGCCGCCACGCTTCAATCCGGGCGACTCCTCCTCGTTGATGAAGCGCACCCCCACATCGACGTTGATGCGGGCACCGGCAGCAAGCTGCAGGAAGTCCACGTGCATCGGCACGTCGCTGACCGGATGGGTCTGCACCTCGCGCGGCAGCACGCGCAGCGTCTCGCCGTCGAGCGCCAGGGAATAGAGACGGCTGAAGAAACCGCCCCGGTCATATTCGACGTTCACATCGTCGAGGGCCAGGGAGACCGGCACCGGCTCCATGCTCGCACCATAGACGATACCCGGCACCCGGCCGGTCCGGCGCAGGGCGCGCGCGCCACCCTTGCCGCGCGCAGTGCGCGTCTCGGCGTTTAAGGTCACGACGTCGACCATCGCTCGAACTCCTTCACTTTGTCTCGCGGTCGCGGCCCGCTCAGTCGAACAGGCTCGAAACCGAACTTTCCTCACTGATCCGCCGCATCGCCTCGGCCATGAGCTGAGACATCGACAGGACCCGAATATTGTTGGTCAGGCGCACCGCCTCGGTAGCCAGAATGGTGTCCGTAATCACCAACGTTTCCAGCTCCGATGCGGCCACCCGCGCCACCGCGCCACCCGACAGCACACCGTGGGTGACATAGGCGATGACGGACTTAGCACCGGCCTCCTTGAGCGCCACGGCGGCGTTGCAGAGGGTGCCGGCGGAATCGACAATATCGTCGACCAGAATGCAGCGCCGGCCGTCAACATCGCCGATGATGTTCATCACCTCGGAGACGCCGGCGCGTTCGCGCCTCTTATCGACGATGGCGAGGTCCGCGTCAATGCGTCTGGCAACAGCCCGGGCGCGCACCACACCACCAACGTCGGGCGATACCACCACCAAATCGCCGCCCGCATAGGTCGCCTTGATATCGGCGATCATCACCGGCGCGGCGAAGAGATTGTCCACCGGGATGTCGAAGAAGCCCTGAATCTGGCCCGCATGCAGGTCGATGGTCAGCAAGCGGTCGGCCCCGGCGGTGGTGATCAGATTGGCCACCAGCTTGGCCGAAATCGGCGTCCGCGGGCCGGGCTTGCGGTCCTGGCGGGCATAGCCGAAATAGGGCACCACCGCGGTGATGCGCCGCGCCGAGGCGCGCTTGAGCGCATCCAGCGTGACCAGCAGCTCCATCAGATTGTCGTTGGCCGGGAACGACGTCGATTGCACGAGGAACATGTCCTCGCCGCGCACGTTCTCGTGGATCTCGACAAAGACTTCCTGATCCGAAAAGCGGCGTATGCTGGCGTTGACCAGCGGTAGATTGTAAAATGCCGCAACCGCCTCGGCTAGGGGCGGATTGCTATTGCCCGCGACTATTTTCATGCTGGGTGGTCCCGATCGGCGTCCGCGTGCCGTTATTGCCTCGCCACATTGGCGAGCGGGCGCGGAATTTAGCAAGCCGGTGGGCGCCTGTAAATTACGGTTTGCGCACGGTATCGGCCAGAACGGCAAGAATGCCCTCGGCAGCGCCGTAGGCGATCGCCTCGGCGGTCTCCCCCCAGGCCCCGTCGAGGCTGCCGGAGAGGATGCGGTTGGCCTGGTCGATCACCCCGAGCGACGTGCCCTCGCCATCCAGCACCGTCCAGCTCAAGGATATGAGATCGCCGCCCTCGCCCGGCTTGACCGTGACCGTACCGGACACCGCGAAGTCACCCTCGCCTTGCGGCACGACGGGTATCCCCGCACCGCGGAGCACGGCCTGCAAGGCGATAGCCAATGCCGTCGCACCATCGCCCGGCGCGCCGCTGACGGGCAACAGGCTCAGCGAGGGGACGACCGGCGGCGGCGGCGGCACGTCGGGCGCGGCGTTGTCGCGGATGATCGCCGCCAGGCGCGGCGCGGCACCGTCGACAATGCGCTCGGCCAAGGTGGGATCCGCCCGCACCCAGGCGGCAACGTCGCCGGGCAGTGCCTGATCGACCAGACCCACGACCATGCCCTCCGCATCGATCAGCCGCCAAGCCAGGACAGGCTCCGCGGTGGAGCCCGTCAGCACGCAGGAGAGCAGATAGCTGTGGCGATTCGCAGCGCCGGCGCTGGCGGCGATGTCGAGCTCTCCGAGGCGGGTCGCCAATCCCTCGCGGACCGCCGCATCGAGCGGCGGCGGCGCCTGGTCGATACCGGCCACGAAAACCCCGAGCTTGTCCGCAACGCCGTCGAGCGCAGCCAGGCCCCGGTCACGGTCCGGCGGCCGGAAGACGTGCGGGCGCGATTGGCAGCCGAGCAGCAACACAACCAAAAGTATGCAGATCAGGCCAGCACGCAACTCGCCACCAGGCCGATAAACAGAAGAATGATGAAGATGACCAGATGGGGCATTCACACCAACGCTATGGCCGACAGGCAGCGGCCGTAATCTTTCTCGCCGCGATGGCAACTGCGGCGATAGCTGAAGAAATCCTCTTCCTCGTCGTAGGTATCGTGCCCTGACGCCACCGCCTCACCTATGCCTAATCTTGCAAGACGCGCCATAACATAGCCCGGCAGATCGAACTGCCAATGACCGGCGCGCGGCGCGGGCACGAAGAAGCGATCGCCGTCCCGGAAGGCATCCGGGAAATCGGGCCCGACCTCGTAGGACGCCTGGGCGATACAGGGTCCAACCGCGGCGGCCGTCGTGGCACGCGCCGCTCCCAGAGTCTCCATGGCGGCAACGGTCTCCTCGACCACGCCCGAAAGGGCGCCTCGCCAACCCGCATGGGCGGCGCCGATCACCCCATTGGCCGGATCGTGCAGCAGCACCGGCGCGCAATCGGCCGTGAGAACCCCGAGCGCGATACCGCGGGCGCGCGTGACCAGCGCATCGGCTTCACGACCGGTCTCGGTGGTCTCGCCATCGACCGTGACGACGCGCGTGCCATGCACCTGATAGCAGGTGTGTAAGTCTTCGAGCCCCAGCGCTGCCGCGGCGCGGGCCCGGTTCTCGGCGACATGCGCCGGCTTGTCGCCCGAGCCCGGCCCACAGTTGAGAGAGGCATAAAGTCCGTCCGACACGCCGCCCCGGCGTGTGAAGAAGCCGTGCGCAACGCCCGCGCCCGTCAGGGCCGCAACGGTGACGGCCTCGGCGCTCACGGGGCAAATCCCGCCGGCACCGGCAGCGCCGGATCGCCGATCGCCAACACCTGAAACAGCTCGCCCATGGCGTCCAGCGATGTCAGTCGCGCCAAGGCCGCCTCGATATCGGCCGCCTGGCGCAAATCGGCCCCGCGGGACAGGGTGTCGGCACGGGTTTCTATGCCAAGGGCACACAGGAAATCCCCTTGCGATACCGGCCCGTAAACCGCAGCCCCCGCCTCGCCTGCGCTGCGCGAAAGCGCCGAGAAATCGACCAGCGCCGTGAGATCGGCCTGGCCCGGATCGGCAAGCGGGTCGTGGCGGCGATGATCGCGCAGGGCCTGCAGGCTGTCGCCGATGGCGCCGCAGCGGCCGTAATCGATGACCAGCGCGGCACCGCCCTCGGCCGCCACCTGCGCCCCCACGTCGCCCGCCAGGGTCAAACCGGCTGGACAAACTTCGGCAATGCCATCGCGATCCGCCGCCAGGGCCGCAAGCAAGGTCAGCGCCGGGGTCGGCCCCGGAGCCAGGCGCAGCGCAAAGCCCTCACCGTCTTCGGCCAGGCCCACCATGCGCTCGCGCCAGCCGTGCGCCGTGGCGACGAACTGATGCACGGGCAGGGCATCGAAGAACTCGTTGGCAACGATGATGGCCGGACCATCAGGCACCTCGGCAAAGGCGCCGTGCCATTGCGGTTCATGCCGCGCCAAAGCCCGCGCCTGCCTTGCCCGCAAGGCCTCGCTGCGCTCGACCAGATGCAGGCTTGCGGCTTGCAGGAAGGCAGGCACCAGCGCCGCCGCACGCAGGGCATCCGCCATCAGGGTGCCATGCCCGGGGCCCATCTCTACCAGACGAAACGCAGCGGGCGCCCCCATGGCCTGCCAGGTATCGACGCACCAGAGCCCTATCAGCTCGCCGAACATCTGGCTGATCTCCGGCGCGGTAACGAAATCTCCCTTGGCACCGAGGGGATCGCGCCCGCCTCCCGCGTAATAGCCATGGGCGGGATTGCCCAGCGCCTCCGCCATGAAATGCGCCACCGTGACCGGCCCGCCGGCGGCTATGTCGCGGCGCAGGCTGTCGGCCAGGGCCGTCATGCCCGGCGCGCCCGCAAGATGAGCCAGGCGCCGATGATCAGCATCGGCAGGCACAGCAACTGGCCCATCGTGATCTGACCGGCGAGAAAACCGATATGCTCATCGGGCTGGCGGAAGAGCTCGACGAAGCCGCGTGCGAAGCCATAGCCGACGAGGAAGGCACCGGTGACCAGGCCCGGCTTGGCCAGCGCGCCGCGGCGATGCACCAGCCAGGCCAGCAGCGCGAACAGCAGCAGTCCTTCGAGCAGGGCTTCATAGAGCTGGCTCGGGTGGCGGGGAAACAGGCCGGCGCCGGGGAAATGCATGGCCCAGGGCACCTCGCTGATGCGTCCCCACAGTTCGCCATTGACGAAGTTGGCAATGCGCCCGAAGAACAGCCCGATGGGGATCGCCGCGGCCACGGTGTCGGCGACCACCAGCGGCGAGAGCGAGCGCCGACGGGCGAACCAGACCATGGCTACCGCCACACCGACGAGTCCGCCGTGGAAGGCCATGCCGCCGCGCCAGACCATGAGGATCTCGTGCGCATTCGGCAGGTAGTAGCCCGGGCGGTAGAACAGCACATAGCCGAGCCTGCCGCCGAGAATGACGCCGAGCGCCACCCAGACCAGGAGATCGTCGACGGTCGCCTCGTCCAAGGTGCTCCGGCCCGAGCGCGCCAGCCGCTTGACGTAATGCCAGCCGAGCATCAGCCCGGCGGTATAGGCAAGCGCGTACCAACGGATGGCGAAAGGGCCGATCTGAACGGCCACCGGATCGATGGCGGGGAAGGCGAGCGCGGCAAACCACTCCACGCGCGTCAACCCTCCCCGAGATAGGCGCGAACCGTGGCGGCGACGCCGTCTTCCAGGCTGGTGAAGGGCGCGCTGTAGCCGGCCCCACGCAGGCGCTCGAGCTTTGCCTCAGTGAAATATTGGTACTGGGCGCGGATATGCTCGGGCGTGTCGATGTATTGGATGTTCTCCGCCTTGCCCATGGCGGCAGTGATGGCACGGGCCAGATCGAGAAAGCTGCGCGCCCTGCCGGTGCCGACATTGAACAGGCCGTCAACCTGCGGATTGTCGAGCAGCCAGAGCATGACGTCGATGCAATCGCCGACATAGACGAAGTCGCGCATCTGACCGCCATCGGCATAGTCGGGA
>CAZKTK010000152.1:0-7165 GCA_964555535.1 uncultured Rhodospirillaceae bacterium | reverse complement strand
GCGAGCCGGATACCGGCTGGCCGAGGGTGTCCGCTACAACGAACGCAGCGCTGCCGAACGGGCCAACGGGCGGCTCAAGGACGACTTCGGGGGGCAGACGGTGCGGGTGCGGGGACACGATAAGGTCATGTGCCACTTGATGTTTGGCATCCTGGCGCTCACCGTGGACCAGCTCTTCCGAATCCTTCCGTAGCCGCTTCCGCCGTTTCCTCTGTCGTCGTGTGAGCTGTCCTCGCCGCATTGCGTCACCCGAATAACGAGCTTATTACATATAGCAAGCTACCATTTCGTGCATCTCGCTCACCTCCCCGAATGCGAGTCCGCAGTCATGCTTCAGCAACTCAGTTTCTGGGCTGGTTTTGCAAGAGGCTCAGTTACCTATTAATTTTTGATGGGATATTGAATTGACTAAAGGTTTGCCGAATTAATAGGTAACTGTCACCGATTTATTGGCTCACTTCGTGCGCTTGGTCCAGACGGCGTCCCAGGGTGCCTCGGGCGGGTCTTCGGTGAGGTGTCGGGCGCGGGCGGCCATGATGTCGGGAGGGCCGTCGCCCTCGCCGGGGTATGTCAGGGTGGACCATGCGGCAGCGGCTTCTTGGAAGTTTCCCTTGCGGTACGCCTCCAGCGCGGCGGCGTAGGCTGTGGCGTAGGGCCGATCCGTCTCGGCCATAGTCTCGTATATCGCGATGGGCTCCTTCTTGCCCTTGACGCGCAGCCAGTCGAGTTCGCAGAACAGGAAGGCATCGCCCGCGGCGGCGGCCGTGGTCTCGCCGACGACGAGGCGGCAGTCCAAGTGGAGCATGGCGAATTTCGTATCGACCGGCAAATCGAGAAGCGTGGCCGAGAACCAGCCTTCGAAGGCATGTATTCTATCCCGGGCTATGAACTTCCCGCACATTTCAATGAGTTCGTCCTTGCCGACATCCGCAAAACGGCCTTCATGCCAGCGTCCCGAGACGACATAGGGCGAGGCAAGATCGACAGCATTTTCGGCGGGCGGCAAACCTTCGAAGCTGTCGAAAAAATAGAGACTCGGAAAGCCTGACCTCACCGCATCGATCCGATCCGGTTTTACGTGTTTCAAAATGATCTTGCCATAATTGGACATTGCCGAGGCAATGGTGCGCGTCGAAAAGCCCGTGCCCGATCCGAACTCGGCGATATGCCCTTCCACCTCATTGTTGAACACGTAGTAGACCGCTTCGCTCAAGGCCTCGAAGATCCTCCGCCTTCGTGCCATCTGATAGTCGAAGGTCAGATATTGCTGTTCGGCCATTGGACACATCCCAATTGAATTGGCGCGCCCGCATCGCGCGAGTTGTGTCTTACTAACTCGACTGCCTTAAGAAAGCCTGAAGGCCGTGACGGCGTCCGCTAAGCTCGAATGCCCGTCCCGATGCGCACGTGGGCCTTGACGCGATAGCGGTCGCCGTCGAGGTAGGCGGCGAAGGCCTCGTCGAGGTGGGCGTCGAGGGCGGCGCGCTCGTCGTCGGAGAGCTTGGCCAGATCGGCGCCGAAGGACATTTCCACATTGGCTTCCCAAAAGCGGGAGCCGGCTGGCGGGGCGGCGTCGAAGGCGAGGTCGTGTTCGGCAACGTCGGCCAAGCCGCCGTCGCGCATGACATCGCCCAGCACGCCCTCGGGCGCGAAGCGGAACTGCGCCAGGTCCGGGTCCTGCTCCAGCCCGAGGAAGTCCCGCACCTCGCGCTGGATGACCACGAACAGCGTGGTGTTCTCGAGCGGCCCCCAGACCATCCAGGCGGTGCGCCCGCCGGGCACCAGGACGCGGCGCGTCTCGCGCATGGCCTGCACGGGATCGGGCACGAACATGATGCCGAAGCGGCAGGTCACGCGGTCGAAGCTCTCGTCGTCGAAGGGCAGCGCCTCCATGTCGGCGATGCGCGTCTCGAGCTGGTCCAGCCCTGCCTCGGCGGCGCGCCGCGTGGTGCCGGCCAGCATCTCCTCGACCATGTCGGTCGCGGTCACGCTGCCCTCCGAACCCACCGTCCGCGCGATGGTCAAGGCCGGCTCGCCGGTGCCGCTCGCAAGGTCCAGCACGCGCATGCCGGGGCCGATGCCGGCGGCTTCGACCAAGGGCTCGTTGAAGCGCTTCGCCATGCGCTCGATCTGGCTCGCCCAGCGGTTCCAGGCCGGCGCCCGCTGCTGCCAGTTCTGGCGCACGTCGTCCTTGTCGAGCGGCGATAGGTCGGTGGTCATGGGCGAGGTCCTTTGGTGGCGGAGATGATGGGAGGCTGGGCGGTGTGTCAGTTCGTCGGCGGCGGCTCGTCCGGGAACTCGATGCCGGCCTGGCCGAGGAGATCGATGAAATTGTCCACCGATTCCTCAGGGACATTCCAATTGCTGAATTCGGCGCGAACATTCTTGGGGAAATCGGGATTGATTTCCAAAACCTTTGCAGCCTCGGCTCGCGCGTCGTCCATCCGCCCCATCTCGACATAGATGGCGGCGCGGTGAACAAAATCCCAATGAATGCCCCAATTGAGCTGCAGCGCGTGCTCCAGCGCTCTCTCGTAGTCCCCTTGCAAGCGGTAATGGTGGGCAAGAAGATAATTGTACCAGATCGGATGATCCGGGTTCATGACCCTCGCCTTCTCGACCATGGCGGCGCCGCGCTCGACCTCGCCCGCCCAGCCCAGGTTGGTGCCGATATCGGCGAGGATGGTCGCGTCATGCGGGCTCAGCGCCAGGGCCCTTTCGGCAGAGACGCGGGCAGCCACGACTTCGCCGAGATTGAAACGCACTAGGCTTTCAACGTAGTGAGCTTCAGCGTTTTTCCGATCAATCGCGACGGCGCGCAAGGCGGCGGCTAGGGCACGATCGAGGTTATCCGGAACCAGCTCGATGCCGAATACCAGCTCCAGGCGGTAGTTGTGGGCCAGGTAAATATGGGCGCCCACATCCTCTGGATCTTCCGCTATGGCCCTTTCGAGGCAGTCTCTGGTTTCCAACAGCCTTTCCGCGGTCATGCCGGAATCGACATAGGCGCCCAGCAGATACTGGCAATCGAGGCTGGTCAGGCTGCTCGGCGGCTTCTGCATTGCGCGCTCGGCCTCGGCGCGGGCGATGATTCCAGAGTAATCGCCGATGGCATTGACGATGCCGGCGGTGATCTCGTCCTGCACCGCGAAAAGGCTGGCGGCCGAGAGGTCGCGGTCGTAGGTCTTGGCCCAAAGATTTGTGCCGTCGGTTGCGTCAAGCACTTGGGCCGTCACGCGCAGTTCGTCTTCATCGCGGCGGACGCTGCCCTCGACCACATAATCGGCGCCGAGTTCCTCGCCGACAGTGCTGGCATCCACATCCCGGCCTTTGTACTTGTTGGTCGAGTTGCGCGCGAAGACGAGAAAATCCGGATAATTGGTCAGCTGGTTGATGATGTCGCCGGTGAGGCCGTCGCTGAAATACTCCTCGTCCGGGTCGCCCGAGGGATTGGTGAAAGGCAGCACGGCAATCTTCGGGCCCGTCGGCAGGGTCACGGCGAGATCGATTTCGGAGGTGCCCTCTCCAGCCGGCTGCAGCAGCCACCAGGCGCCCCCGGTAATGACCAGGGCCGCCAGCGCCGCCGCCGCGGCAAGAGCAGGCGCGGGCTTCGCCTTGGTTTTGGCCTTGGGCCTCGCCAGCCCATCGCCGATGCTGTAGGCGCGCACCGGGTCGGCGATGTTCTTGACCTCGTGCTCGCCGAGGAAGTTGAAGCGCACCCTGAGCTTTGAGCGAACGCTGTCGAAGACGCTGCCGGAAACGTTTATGCCACCAGCATCGGCCATGGCCTCCAGGCGCGCGGCGACATTGACGCCATCGCCGTAGACCGTGCCGTCATCGGCCTCCTCGATATCGCCGAGATTGACACCAATGCGGAAGCGCATGCGCCGCGCCTCGTCGAGCGCCTCGTTGCGTAGGGCAAGCTCGGCCTGGGCCTCGATGGCGGCCTGCACGGCGCCGGCGGCGCTGTCGAAAACGGCGAGCACGCTGTCCCCCGCCATATCGACGACACGGCCGTCATTGGCTTCGATGAAGCCGCGGAAGATATCGCGATAGTCGCGCAAGGTGGCGATGGTGGCGCGCTCGTCGTCGCCCATGAGGCGCGAATAGCCGGCGGCATCCGCCGCAAATATGGCAGCCAGCCGACGCTTGACCTCGCCATCCGCCAAAGCATCACCCCCGAGGATCAGGGCGTTATGTTCTCGGCCTCGAACGCCTCGGCATACTCGCCGAGCCCCAAGCCCTCAAGCCAGTCCCGCACAGCGGACATGTCGTCCCTCCGCTGTCAATCATACACGCGCGAGGACGGGTTTGCAGCACCAACGGCAACGGGCCCGTGATTAGCCTGCTATAAAAGCTCTGCCTACGCGCGCACGATCTCGATGAAGATCAGCACCATGCCGAGCCAAGAGACGCCGAAGGCCAGCGTGCGCAGCCAGGGAATGCCGGCGATGAAGACACCGGCATGGACGATGCGTCCCCAGAAGAAGAGCGCTGCGCCGAGCGCCGTCATGCCGCTCGCCGCACCGGCGACATGGGCGACGAGAACCAGTGCACCGAACGGCGCCAGGTTCTCCACCATGTTGAGATGCACGCGCGTCGCCCGCTGCGCCCAGGGTGGCAGCGCCGGCGGGTTCTCCGGATAGCCGACGGCGTTCGTCAGCCCCCAGGTCTGGATGCGCGACAGGATATACGGAACCCAAAGCACGACGCAGAGCCCGGCGCTGAGCGCCAGGTAGAGCAGATCGGTCGTCATGATATTCTCCCCCATTTTCCACTTCCCCCAATAGGATTCGCAGTCCTATAGACGAAGCCTGTCTCAAGACAGGCCTTTAGGCAAGACGATAGTGCCTAGCGCGCCAAGGCTTTCTGGCGCGCCCGCATGGCGATATGGGCTTCCTCGCTGCCGTCGTGAAAGGTCGCGAACAGCTTGTCGAGCGGCAACAGGCTGCCGCCGTAATTGCATTCGAAATATTTGTGGTGGAGGTAGTGGAAATGGCCGCCGCCGTCGATGGGCAGGCGCTTGCCGATCAAGAGCTTGTCGAAGCCGCTATGCCCGAGGGCGGGATAGAAGGCGGCGAGCTGGATCTGGAACAGGGCGTTGACGGGATGCAGCGCCAGCAGCCACTGCGCGACGACGGTGGAGAAATAGAGGATGTGCTCCACCGGTTGCATGGCGAGGCCCGACCAGGGCCCGACCTCGATATTGCGGTGATGCAGGGCATGTACCGTCCGGTAGAGCATGCGCACGTGCAAGAGGCGGTGGGCGAAGTAGAAATGCAGCGCGTGGATGACCGGCGCGACAACCAGCAGCGCCGCGAACCAGCCCCAGAACAGGACCGGCGAGGCGATCTCGAAGAGGCCGAGATGGCCGTTGGCGAAAAGCCAATAGGTGAATACCTCGTAAGCGGTGAAGGTCGGCACGCCGTAGACCAGGGCGTAGAACATGTTGTCCCGCACCTGGTCGCGGAAGCGGAAGCGGCGCGTGTCGGTCGCGAGCGGGCGAGGTGTCAGCTTCAGGGCATCGCCCTGGACCTTGAAGACGTAGAAGTAGAGATGCAGGCCGCCGAAGAGGAGCAGCACGTAGGCGAGGTTGCGCGCGAAGATGAGGCCGATCCACCAGAGCTCAAATGTGGCCATGGTGGCGAGATCGGGTGTCAGGTAGGTCCAGGTGAGGGCGGCGATGGCGAGCCAGAAGGCGTTCTGCGGCCAGAGATAGCCGGGAACGCCGAAGAGGAACGTGAGCGTCGCCGCCAGACTGCGCTCGCGCGGCGCGCCGAGCTCGCTGGCATGGCCGTCGCTCATCCGAAGGCCTCACGCAAGCTGGCGCCGATCTTCTCTATGGCGCGCTCGGCGTGGGGCAGGAATTGGCCCATGCCGAGATAGCCGTGAATGGTGCCTGGATCGCAATGATAGGTCATGGGTACCCCGGCCGCGGCGATCCGGTCGGCATAGACCTTGGCCTCGTCGCAAAGCGGGTCGAGGCTCGCGGTGAGCACCAGCGCGCCGGGCAGCCCGGCGACGTCGTCCACCAGCCCCGGCGCCGCGCCGACCTCACCGCGCCGCGCCTCGTCCGGCAGATACTGCGCGTTGAACCAGTCGATGGTCGGCTTGTCGATGGGGAAGACATCGGCGCAGCTCTGCCGCGTCCCGGTATCCGCGTTGGGGTCCATATAGGGATAGATCAGGATCTGGCAATCAATCTGGTCGCGCCGCTGCTGCGCCACATAGGCCGCAAGGCCGCCGCCCGCGCTGTCGCCGCCGACCGCGAGACGCGCCGCGTCGCCGCCAACCTCCGCCACATGCGCCGCGCACCAGTCGAATGCCGCCAGCGAATCCTCGACCGCCGCCGGATAGGGCGCTTCCGGCGCCAAACGGTACGCGACCGAGACCACAAGGCAGTCGGCCGCCACGGCGATGCGTCGGCAGATGCTGTCGTGACTGTCGAGATCGCCGATGACGAACCCGCCGCCATGGTAGTAGACGAGAACGGGCAGGCCCTCGCCCTCTCGCGGCGCATAGATCCGCAGCGGTATCGGCGATGCCGGCCCGGCGATGGCGCGGTCCTCGACGCGGGCCACCGGCACCGGGGAGAGCTCCGAGCGCACCCGCCGCTCGTCATATTCCGCGCGGGCCTCCAGCGCGCTCATGCCGTGCAAGGGTGGCGGATCTGCCTCGGCCACCCACTCCAGCAGCGCCCGGGTCTCGGCATCGCACTCGTCCGGAATTCGCGTCATCGCTTCCCTCTTCTCCCTGGGCTATGGTAGCGCCCCCGAAGCCCCGAAAGGAGCCAGCAAGGCCGTGGATTACGAGACCATACTCTACGAGGAAGACGGTCCGCTCGGAACCATCACCCTCAATCGTCCCGACGACGGCAACATGTTCAACGCCACCATGTGCCACGAATTGCGCGATTGCATCAACGACATACGGCGCGAGACGCGAACGCGGGTCATCATCCTGACCGGCGCCGGCGAGCGCTTCTTCTGCATCGGCGGGCGCAAGGAGGGCATGGAGAAGACCCAGCTCTATGCGGGCGTGCTGCCGACCCTGGAGATATACGAATCCCTCGATCGCCTGCAGAAACCCGTGATCGCCAGCGTCAACGGCTTCGCGGTCGGCGGCGGCAACGTGCTGCAGATGGCCTGCGACCTGACCATCGCCA
>CAZKTK010000151.1:0-7171 GCA_964555535.1 uncultured Rhodospirillaceae bacterium | reverse complement strand
CGCCTCGCGACGCCTCTATGCGCGCATGATGAAGGAGGAGTTCGGCGCCCGCGACCCGCGCTCCATGGCGCTGACGGTCACGGCCCATACCTCCGGCCTGACCATGACCGCGCAGCAGCCCGTCAACAATGTCGCACGCGGCGGCATGCAGGCGCTGGCCATGGCGCTGGCGGGCGTGCAGGCGATGGAAATCTCCACCTTCGACGAGGCCTACCGCACGCCCAGCGAGGAGGCGCATCTGGTGGGCCTGCGCACCCAGCAGATCGTGCAGCTGGAGACCAATGTCACCAAGGTCGCGGATCCGCTGGGCGGCTCCTACTATGTGGAAGCGCTGACCGACGAGATGACGCGGCGCATTGCCGCCGAGGTGGCGCGTATCGAGGCCGCGGGGGATATCGCCGAGCTTGCCGAGCAGGGCTATTTCCGGCGCATATTCGCCAATGCGATGGAGCGTTTGGGTCGCGATCTCGCCGACGGCACCTTGCAGCGTGTCGGCGACACCTGCCACACGGTGCCGGAGGACGAGGATCGCATGCTCAAGGACGCGGCGGAGGCCAAGATCGAGCCCTGCCGCGAGCAGATCGAGCGCATCCGCGATTTCAAGCGGAGCCGTGACCAGGCGGGCGTCAAGCAGGCGCTCGGCGCCCTGCACGATGCCGCGCGCGAGCAGGGCCGCGATCTCATGGCGCCCTATATCGCCGCACTCGCTGGCGATGCAACGGTTGGCGAGACCGCCGGCGTGCTGCGCCAGGCCTATGGCCAGCCTTACGATCCCCTGGCGCGGTTGCCGTCGCCGCTCGATGCTTGAGATGACGCGGCCGATCAAGATCCTCGTCGCCATTCTCGGCACCGACCAGCACGAGGTGGGCGCGCTGGCGATCTCGGCCTTGTTGCGCGATGCCGGCATGGAGGTGATCTACAGCGGCCGCTTCAACCTGCCGCCGGGCGTCGTCTCAAGCGCCGTGCAGGAGGATGTGGACGTGATCGGCATCAGTGCCCATTCCTGGGAATATCTGCATTATCTGGACGACATCTTCGCGCGCCTGGAAGAGGCCGGCGCGCGCATTCCCGTCGTCGTCGGCGGCTCGGTGGTGACGGCGGGCGACAAGGCCAAGGTGCTGGCGCAAGGGGTTGCGGCGGCGTTCGGGCCGACCGACAGCGCGGCGGAGATCGTCGCCGAGATCCGCCGGCTCGCGGCAGTGGAGGAGGAGATGCAATGACCGACAATGAGGTGGCCGCGCGCCTGAGCTACCTGCCGGCCCTGGTCAACGGCAATATGGCCCTGGTGCGGCGCGGGCGCACCCTCAACGAGACCTTCCTGGTTGGGGCGGGGGATATCCCGGTCTATGTCACGGTGAGCGGCGGCGAGGTGGCCGAGGTGGCGCGCGGGCCGGTGCTGATGCGCTCGTGGCGCTTCACCATTCGTGCCGGCGCCGAGGCCTGGGGGCGCTTCTGGCAGCCCGTGCCGGAGCCGGGCTTCCACGATATCCTTGCCATGACACGGTTCGGCCATGCAACCATCGAGGGCGATCTGCAGCCGCTGATGGCGCATCTGCGCTACGTCAAGGAGCTGCTGGAGGCGCCGCGATGAGCGTGGCATTCGAGCCCATCACGGGGCGCTACGCGACGCTGACGCTGGCGGGCCGACCGTGCCGCATCTATGTGGAGGAGGCGGGCGAGGGCATCCCGCTGCTCTGCCTGCACACCGCCGGGGCCGATAGCCGGCAGTATCGCCACCTGATGCTGGATGCGGCGGTGACCGAGCGCTTCCGCGTCATCGCCTTCGACCTGCCCTGGCACGGCAAGTCTTATCCGCCGCCGGGGTACGAGGACGAGGAGTACCGCCTGACCACCGCGAGCTATGTGGAAGCCATCCTTGCGGTCGCCGACGGGCTCGATTTGCAAGCGCCGGTGCTCATGGGCTGCTCCATGGGCGGGCGTATCGTGCTGGAGATCGCGGCGCGCTGGCCTGAGCGCTTCCGGGCGCTGATCGGGGTTGAATGCGCCGATCACCAGACGCCGTGGTACGACACCCAATGGCTGCACCGCGGCGACGTGCACGGCGGCGAGGTCTGCGCCGCCATGATCTCCGGCCTCGTCGCGCCGCAGTCCCCCGACCAATACCGCTGGGAGACCCTGTGGGGCTACCTGCAAAGCGGCCCCGGCATCTTCAAGGGCGACCTCCACTTCTACCGCGAGGATTCCGACTTCCGCGACGGCGCCCCACTGATCGACACCGCGACATGCCCGCTCTACCTGCTCACCGGCGAATACGACTTCTCCTGCACGCCCGAGGACACCCTGCGCACGGCGGCCGCCATCCCCGGTGCCAAGGCAACCATCATGAAGGCGCTCGGCCACTTCCCCATGAGCGAAAACCCGGAGCGGTTTCGGAAGTATCTGCTGCCGGTGCTGGAGGAGATTTGCGAGGCGACGGCCTGACCGCTGTGCTGAAAATCGATCTACGCAGAGCCTCGGAGGCGACCGGATTATCAGTTTGGGGTGCTGAGTTTGATCGTGCCAATATCACTGCGCCTTGGTGTTGAGCTGCCGCCCCGGCCTAACCTACTGCTGGCACGGCAGGACGTCTCTGCCGAGCCACTCAATCGGCGCTTGGCACAACACTAGGAACAACCAAAGCTTGTGGCCAAGCCTAAATTAAGGTAGAGTTCATTGTTTTATATACCCGTAACTGACACGTAGTCATGCCGCGTGCTCGGTCCTGATGGAGGTGATGTGTGACTCTGCTGAAGTTTTGGTCAGGCACCCCCATGCTGTGTGTCGTCATGGCGATTTGCCAAAGCGCGATTGGCGCGGAAACGAGACTGTCCACGTTCGAGGAAGGCGCTGAGGCGGACAGCATCAGCCTGTCGCTCGAGCAAGCCTTTCCGGCAGCCCTGACGCCGCTCGTGGTGGATATCCAGGGCAGCGGTCTCGATCTACTCGCCAGAACCGACTCGGGCCTCATACTCGATATCGACGGCGACGGGTTTGCTGAGCCAACGGGTTGGGTTGGTGCAAGTGACGGCTTCCTTGCAAAAGATCTGGATGGGGACGGCCGGCTCGGCAAATTTGAGGAACTATTCGGTTTGGGGGTCGACTCGCCATGGGAGGAGCTGGAGGATCTCGATACCAACGGCGATTACGTCATCGACGGGAACGACCGGACCTTCGAAATGCTCAGGGTCTGGCAGGATGGCAATACGGACGCGAAGGTCGGCATCGACGAAGTACGCACTTTGCCGGAGCTTGGAATAGAGATGATTCTGCTGAACCCCGCCGAGCCGCCGGCGCGGCGGGTGGGCGGCAATCAGGTCAAGTCCCAGATCGGTGTTCGGCACAAGGATATCGGGCGAATTTCGATATCCTATGTCCGCCTCCACATAGATAATTATGCCAGCCATTACTTGGGAGATAAGGCCGTCAATGCGGTGGCGGCGGCCCAGCCTAATGTGCGAGGGCGAGGGACTCTTCCCGATCTGCATGTGGCCATGACCCGAGATCCGCTTCTACTTGATGTGGTTAGTGAGACCATGCCAACGCTCACGATGCACGATCTGTCAGCCTTGCGGGAGGCAGTGAAGCCGATCCTTGCTGCTTGGGCCGCGCCGGACACCGTCTTGCGTTCAAGCATTCCGCTTTTTGTCATGGATACCATTTACGGGTCTGCCCCGCGCGTGTTGGATTTCGCGGTGCCGAACGATGATGTGATTGCGGCGGTGCCGGATGAGGCCTATGTCCTGGTGTTGGACGGCGTCTTTCTCGGTTTCTTCGCACGTCTCATTGGCGAGCAGTTCTCCTTGGAGAAGATTGAGGTTGGCGACCGTTCCGCAGCGACAGGGTTGAAGCCAATCCTTGCCATGATCTTTGATCGGCTTAACGTCATTTCGGCGCGTCTGGCATTGCAGGGACCTCTCGGAGCCAGATACTTCCGCAGTATATCCTATGACACGGAAAGCGATACTTTCCATCCCGCAACGGAGCAACAGCTCCGCCGATCTATGAGGCGATTTTCCGCGATGCTCCGGCGGCGCGTGAAGCCGCCATTGCTTATCTTGAGGATTGGCAGCCTTTCCTCAGGATCATCTTGGCCGATTACAAGCGAGGCGGTAGCCACCTCAGAAATGCAAACAACTTTCTATTATCGCATATGCTTGTCGCCTACGAGGCTATCGGCAATGTCGGTGGCCTCACTTTGGTTGAGGTGGCTGAGAGCCTGGGGCTACCGAAAAGGTACGTCCTGACTGCCGATAACGCGGTGGACGGTACCGTCGCGGGAACGGAAATTAGCGACCTGATCTATATGACGGCGGGTGTGTCGGTGGCGCGTGGCGGACCGAAGTTCGACGTCTATGTCTTTGGCGAGGCTCTAGAATCGACCATCATCGAGGATATCGAACCACACGATCCCCAGGGCCGCTGGGTCGGCAATCTGATCCGGCTTGCACGGAGTGTTCCGGAAGATGTGTCGTTGCGCCGCGAGGACGTTGACCTCGTGATTACTGTCAAGGCGACCGGCAAGACCATTCGCGTCGTAAAACAGTTCGCTAGTATGGCACATGTATTGTTTGGCGGCAAGGCGGAGACGGCCAGCGGAGTCACGGAGATTGCCTTCGCCAACGGCACTGTGCTGGATCCGCTGGACATTGCACGCGCCGTGGCCAATCCGCTACCGGCTAACCAAGTCATAATCGGAACGCCGACCATCGATTATTTGAATGGCGGTCCTGGGGACGATGTGCTCAAAGGCGGGGACAATGGCGATGTTTACAGTTTTGGGCCCGGTTATGGCAGCGATGTGATCGATGAGAACGTGACACTCCCGCGCGTCGAAGCGCCGGATGTCGTTGTTTTTGAGCCTGGCGTGACTCTTCGAACCGTCGTCTTCGATCGCGGTGAAGAGGATGATGATCTCGTGGTCACGTTGTCCGACACTGCGGACAGGTTGACGGTCAAGCGGCAGTTCTCGTCAGTACAAGCACCCTCGGGTGAGTTTGTTTGGCCGAATCGCATCGAGGCCTTCGTGTTCGACAACGGTTACTTCTACGACTGGGAGGATGCGAGCAGGTTGGTTCTGGAAAGGGCTGGAACAGAGGGCGATGACGACATTCGTGGGTTTGCCTCGGACGACATTCTCGATGGCGGCTCGGGTAATGACCATCTTGCCGGCGGTGACGGTAACGATACGTATGTCTTCGATCTCGGATATGGGCAGGATGTGGTCTTCGATCAGCCCATACTGCCATCGTCCAGCCGCAACGATGCCGTCCGATTTGGCGATGCGATTGTGCCGGATAATATCGAGCTGCGCCGATCCGATGACGATCTTGTGATTGCAATCGCAGGAACCACCGATAGGCTCACTCTTAGGGACTATTTCAATGTCGACACGCAGGGCGAAGCCGTCAATGCGATCGAGATGTTTCATTTCGGTGCCGGCGGCCCGAGCCTCGCATTCGACGATATCTCTCGGCTGCTCGAAGCTGCCGCGGGCACAGGACAGCGAGACGAACAGTCGGTCCGGGTGATACGGAGCCGATAAGGTCGAACTTCATCCCCAGACTTGGCGCCACTCAAGTGTAATCGCGCACCAGGTTTAGGGTGCGCTTGGACAGCTCGATCCGTGCCGTCAACCCCCAGTCGAAACGCAGGTAGTCCTGCTCGATGCCGTCGGCGAAGATGACGCCGCCGTCGTTCATGCGCGAGGTCAGGGAGATGCCGTGCTCCGGCTCGACCGCGCCGAAAGCGAGGCTGCTGCCGGTCTGCCTGCTGGGCCAGGGCTCGCGGGCGAAATAGAGCGCGTGGCGTTCATCCGGCGCCAACGTCTCCTGGCGGTGGGTCGCGGTCATGATGGAGCGCGCCCAGCCGCTCAGCCCCGTGCCCGTGGAGACGATGACGCCCGAGGAAGACTGGAACTCCTCCGCCTCGCCGTCGCGCAGCAGGTAGCGCGCCGACTGGTGCGAGCGGTGGCCGAGGAAAAGCTCGTTGAGCGCCGCCAGCGACTGGCCGTCGTCGAGCCGCGCCTGCACCATGGTGCGGCGCTGCAACTCCACGTCGCCCGCAACGATGCGCGGCAGCAAAGCGGGCAGGGTGTTCGCGGGCAAAGGGGTGAGAACGCCCTCCGTTGCTTGCGCATCCGGCGTGACGCCGACCACGGGCTGGCCGGCGAGATATTTGGCGAGGTTCGCCACCAGGCCGTCCTGGCCGACGGCGATGACGATGTCGTTGTCACCAAAGAGGAAACGGTCGAGGTCGTCACGCAGGACATGGGCAATCGACCAGTCATCCGGCACCGCGCGCTTGACCTGGGCTTCGGCGGCTTGCTGGCGTTTCTTTTGCTTGTCGAGGCGCGCCAGGCTCTGGCCGCGGCTTTCAAGGAAGAACTCGGTCTGGCCGCGCGTCGCATGGCTCGCCAGCAGACGGTCGAATTCCGTCTGCCGGGTCACCAGAACCGCTCTTGCCGCCAGGCTACTCATGGTTCGTCTCCTACTGTGCCGGGGTGTGGCTCAGGGCACCGCGCATCTGGCCGAGCAGGCTTGAGAGCATGTCGGGCGTGATGCTCAAATTGTCGATGCGCTCCAGCTTGCCGGCGAAATCGCGTGCGGCGAGACCCATCAGCACGGCCGGAGGCAGCTCGCGGTAGACGGTCATGCGCGCCTGTTCCATGTCGGCCGCGGCCTGGTCGACGGTGCGGATGCGCCCGGCCTCGGCTTCCGCGTGGACCTTCAGCGCCTCTGCCTCGGCCTCCGCTCTGGCCATGTCGTTGGCGGCCTCGCGGCCGATCAGCTCCTTCTGGCGGGCGGCCAGCTCGATCTGGTTGTTGAGCTCGTTTTCGGCGATGGCGCGCTCCTTGTCGACCGCCAGGGCGCGGCGCGCGAAGATCGCTTCGTCCGCCTGCTGCTGCAGGCTCTCGAAGGTCGGCGCCTGCAACGCCCGCGCCAGCTCGCTGCTGGGCTGGAGTGCGGCGATACGGATGCCGACCAGCGTCAATCCCATCGCGGCAAGCGAGGTGTCGCTCGCGAAGCCTTCCACGACGGTGGCCTGCAACGGCGCCACGCCGGCATCCAACAGGTCGCGCACGCCGTGGCCCGCGAGATAGTTGTTGGCGAACTGGCCGACCAGGGAAACAAGCAATGCAGTGAGCTGGTCCATTGGTTCGCCGAGGCTCAAG
>CAZKTK010000150.1:0-7198 GCA_964555535.1 uncultured Rhodospirillaceae bacterium | reverse complement strand
AAATCGATGGAATACACCTTAAACAACTGTCCGATTTCGTGGGACCACCTCAGACATCGAGTTTGCCTTCCACCTGCATGTGTGCCGCCTCGGACAGGCAGATGCCGCCAGGCTCCGCCAGCGACTCAAGCCGGGCTGCCACATTGACACCGTCGCCATAGATGGTGCCGTCGTCGTGGCCGATAACGTCGCCCAGATTGACGCCTATGCGGAAGTGCATGCGATGCTGGTCGGCCAGTGCCGCGTTGCGCTCGGCCAGCGCGTCCTGGATAGCCAGTGCAGCGCGCACGGCTTCGACGACACTGGCGAACTCGGCCAGCACGCTGTCGCCGGCGGTATCGACCACCCGACCCCGTTCGGCGATGGCATCGCGGAATATCCTTCGGCTTTCGGCGAGCGCCGTGACCGTCGCTTCTTCGTTGGCGCCCATCAGCCGGCTGTAACCAACCACGTCGGCGCTCAAGATGGCCGCCAGTCTACGCTCACCGTCACTCATGGACCCAATTACCGAAGCGGCAGGGTTACAGCTTGTCCACCGGCGGCATGGTGGCCTGGGCGGAGGCCCGCTCGCCCATGGTGGCGAGCCAGGTGGTAACCGCCGGGGCCTTTTCCAGGGCGTCCCGGCCCTCGGGTATGAAATTTACGTAGAACAGGATGGGATAGAGGAACAGGTCGGCGAGGCTGGCCATGTTGCCGGCGAGATAGGACTTGTCGATGAGGGCGTCGTTGAGCACGCCGAGCCGCTGGGCCAGATCGGGCAGGGCGGCGGCGACGACGGTCTCGTCCGCCGCTTCCCCCTTCATCGGCGCCACCAGGCGCTCCATCACCAGCTTTTCCACCATGACCGGATAGAAATAGTCGAGGGCCGCGCTGACCCATTGGTACATGCGCGCCATCTCGGTCACCTCCGCCGGCTGCAGCGAGGGGCCGTCGAACGCCTCGTCCACATAGCGGCAGATGGCCAGGGTCTCGTAGAGCATGACGTCGCCGTGGCGCAGCGCCGGGATCTTGCCGAAGGGATGCACCGCGCGAAAGGCCGGGGCGTGAAAGTCCACCGGCTCGAGGGCATAGCCCACGCCTTTTTCGTCGCAGGCCATGCGCGCCGTGCGCGTATAGGTGCTGAACGGATTGCCGTAGATCACCAAATCTGACATGGGGTCGAGGCCGCCTTTCCAAGCTGCGCTATGCAAAGCCTACCATAGCGCGCAACTCGCCCGGAGTCTTTCCGGCCCGGCGCAGGCTGCGCAAGGTCATGGCGCGGTTGCGCTTGGCGAGACGCACGCCGCTGGCGTCGGTGATGAGCGGATGGTGATGCCAGGTGGGTGTGGGGATGTCCAGGAGCGCCTGCAGCAGGCGATGGATGGCGGTGGCGTGGAAGAGATCGTCGCCGCGGGTCACCAGGGTGACGCCCTGTATGCCGTCATCGACGGTGACCGCCAGGTGATAGCTGGTGGGCACATCCTTGCGCGCCACCACCACGTCGCCGGCGGCGAGCACGTCCGCGGCCTGCGGCCCGGCGGCGCGGTCGGTCCATTCGAGGGCGCCGGTGATCTTCAGCACCTCTGCCACGTCGAGACGCCAGGCGTGCGGGCGGCCCATGAGAATGCCCTGGTGGCGCGTCTCGTAGGACAGGCTGCGGCAGGTGCCGGGATAGACCACGCCATCCGGGCCGTGCGGCGCTTCGTCCGCATGCTTGACCTCGGCGCGGATCTCGCGCCGCGAGCAGAAGCAGGGATATATGACGCCGAGCTCGTCGAGGCGGGTCAGCGCCGCGGCGTAGTCCTCCATATGCTCGGACTGGCGGCGCACCGGGCTCTCCCAGTCGAGGCCGAGCCAGGCAAGATCTTCGTAGATGGCAGTCTCGAAAGCCTCGCGCGTGCGCCCCTGGTCGATATCCTCGATGCGCAGGAGGAAGTGCCCGTGACGCCGCTTGGCCTCGGTCCATGCGAACAGCGCCGCATAGGCATGGCCGAGATGCATGAAGCCCGTGGGGCTCGGCGCGAAGCGGGTGACGCAGGGCGATGCGTTTGGCAAAACGGACGGGCCGCTTGGCGTCAGCCTTGCAGGTCGCGCAGAAAGGCGCTGCGCTCCTTGGCCGCGGCCATCAACAGGGACATGTCGCTGCCGCCGAGCACCATCTGCATGCCCATGCCCACATAGCGCTCCATGAGATCCCGGGTGTAGACCCCGCCGAGCGCCGCGATCTTGCCGTGCTTGCGACAGCCGGCGATGATCACCTCGTAGGCCTCGGCGACGCGGTCGTGCCCGATCTCGCCGGGGATGCCCATTTCCAGGCAGAGGTCGTTGGTGCCGACGAGCAGCACATCGACGGCGGGGATGGCGGCGATGGCTTCCGCATTGGTCACCGCCAGCGGCGTCTCGATCATCATCACCACCATGGTGCCGGCATTGACCGCGCTGGCCATTTCCGCAGCGGAATACGAGGCGAAGTCGAGCTGCGCCATGGTGCCGCCCATGGAGCGCTTGCCGTCAGGGGGATATTTGCAATAGCTCGCGAGCGTCGCGGCATGTTCCGGCGTATCCACATGGGGGAAGACGACACCCATGGCGCCGCCGTCGAGCACGCGGCTGGCGTGGTAATGCTCATAGCCCGGCACGCGCACGAAAGGGGCCACGCCGGCATCCTGCGCCGCATTGCTGATCTGTACCGCGTCATCGACCGAGAACAGGCCGTGTTCCATGTCGATGAACAGCCAGTCATAGCCGCAGGTCTTCATGGCCTTGGCGATATCGACCGTGCGCGCCTGGCGCAGCCCCATGCCGATCGCCAGCTCGCCCGCATCGATGCGCTCACGAACCGGATTGCGCAGCTCAACCATTGCCCTTCTCCCTTACGTCTCAGCCGATACCGTTAAGCCAGGTCGCCAAGGCGTGGCGATAGGCCTCTTCCTGTTCCAGGTGCGGGGTGTGCGACGCATCCGTGAACACGCGCACTTCCGCATTGCTCATCAGCTTGCTGTAGCGATGCAACGTTGCCGGCGGCGCCTCGTCGAATTCGCCGCAGGTGAACAGCACCGGCAACGTGATGCGCGCCAGGTTATGCGTGCCGTCATAGTCGCGCAGGCTGCCCGTGGCACGGAACTCCGTCTCCCCCCACATTGTCGTGTAGAGCGCCGAATTGCCTTGTTCCAACGATGTTATCAGCGGTGCCGGCCAGGGATCCATGCGGCAGAGATGGCGGCGGTAGAAGGCTTGCGCGGCCTGCTGATAGGCGGCGCTGCGGATGGTTCCTGCGGCCTCGTTCTCGTCCAGGACCTGACGTACGGCATTCGGCAGCAGCTTGCGCCAGCGGGTATTGTCCGACATCCATTGCGGAGCGCTGATCAGAGGGCTGGCCAGGATGCAGGAGAGCAGCCGGCGGCTGTCGATGGCGGCAAACTCGGCCGCCAGCAGGCCGCCCCAGGAATGGCCGAGCAGGTGATAGCGGTTGAGCCCCAGGCTGGTGCTCAGGGCGCGGATCTCGTCGACGAAGCGCGAGACCTGCCAGTTGGCGGGCGCGCCGGGCTTGTCCGACTTGCCGCAATCGAGCTGGTCGTAGAAGATCACCGCGCGGTCGCTCGCCAGCGCTTCCAGCGGCAGCAGATAGTCGTGGCTGAAGCCGGGCCCGCCATGCACCACCAGCAGCGGCGCCCCGGGGCCGTTGCCCACCACGCGATACCAGATCTCGCCGCCGCGCACGGCCACGCGCCCTTCGCCTTCCGGCGGAACGACCGGTGGCGTGTCATCCTCGGCCGCTATCAGGCCGAAGTCCGACTCCTCCGCACAGGCACTCATGGCGAGTCCTGCCGCGCCGGCCAGAAAAGCGCGTCTGTCGAGCATGCTCATTCCCGAATTCCCATCGCAATCATCATCGTGCTACCGCCCCGTTGCGGCAGCCGCGGCGCGATTGTATGGGGGAAGCGCAGAGGCGGAAACAGAAACTTCAAACCGCCATGGGTTGCTCTGTCAGGCAGGCCCGCCTACACTCGCCCCAGACAAGGAGGCTGAGGCCAGGGAGAGCAAGGTGACAGTGGCGCTCGAAAGCTGTTCGGCGCTCGTACTCAACGCGGATTACCGCCCGTTGAGCTACTTCCCCTTGTCGCTGTGGCCATGGCAGGAAGTGGTCAAGGCCGTCTTCCTCGAACGCGTCAATATCGTTGCCGAATATGATCGCGAGGTGGCCTCGCCATCGTGGCGCATGCGGCTTCCCAGCGTGGTCTCCCTGAAGTCCTACGTGCATTCGGACCACCGTCCCGCCTTCACCCGGTTCAATGTATTCCTGCGTGACGGCTTCGCCTGCCAATATTGCGGCGGGCAGCGACGCTCGGAGGACCTGACCTTCGATCACGTGGTGCCGCGGTCGCGCGGCGGCGCGACGCGCTGGTCGAACGTGGTCACGGCCTGTGGCCGCTGCAATCTGATCAAGGGCAGCCGTATGCCCGAGGAATGCGCCATGCCGCCCCGCAACGAGCCGCGCGTGCCTTCGGTGCAAGAGCTGCAGCGCATGGGCCGCCGCTTTCCGCCCAACTATCTGCACGAAAGTTGGCGCGACTATCTTTATTGGGATACCGAGCTCGAAAGCGGCTGAACCGTATCATCCGGCGCGTTGCCCGGCAGGGCGATGGCGAGCATCACGCCGCTCAGGCTCTTGCCGTGCAGGTCGATGGCGGGCGTCGCGGTGACGCCACCGCCCTTCACATTGTCGATGACGAAATTGAGTGCTTTCAGCTGCGGCAGGGCGTAGCGGGTCACGGGCCCGTCGGCGAGCGCGGCGAAGGCGTCGGCCACGCGTGCCTCGTCGAGCTCGCGTTCGAGGCGGTCGAAGCTTGCCTCGTCATAGGCGGTAACGGAGATGTTGACGCAATGCCCCTTGTCGCCGGTGCGGGCATGCGCCAGGTCGCGCACGGTGATCACGAGACGACCTCGACGCGATGGGGAGCCAGGGCGCGATCGAGCAGCACCGATTGCACGGCATAGATCTCGCGCAGGGAACGCGTGGCCCCGGCCCCGCCTTGAGGGCCGTTGGTATAGAGCGTGTCCACCTCCCAGCCGATGGCATCGGCCGTGCGCCTATCAGCGCTGCGCCCGGCCACGCGCAGGCGCACCTCGTAGGGCTCCGGCCGGTTGTCGGCCGGGCCGTGCAGGCTGTCGAGGCCGATCAGCTCGATGCGGAGCTGGTCGTAGGAATGGCCGCACAGGCTTAGGCGTTCGCGCACCACCTCTCCGGCCAGGCGTGCGCGGTCGACGGCGCCCGGGCCGCCATAGGAAATCTGGCCCTCGCCGAGATAGCCGTCGAAATAGCCGACGCTGACCTTGTAGGTGGGCGTGCGCGGTTTCGCCTTGGCGCCGGCGAGCGCGACCCGGTCGGGCGTGCTGTCGTCGAAGCCGATGCCGGTGGCATCGAGAACGCAGTCGGGCGTGACATAGGCCTCCGGATCATGCATTTCGTAGAGCAACTGCTCGGTGCAGGTCATGGCATCGACACGCCCGCCGCTTCCGGCAACCTTGGAGATGGTCACGGAGCCGTCGGCGCCGACATCCGCGAAGGGAAAGCCGAGTCGGGCCAGACCGTCCACGTCCTTGTGGCCGGGATCGGCGAAATAGCCGCCCGTGACCTGGCCGGCGCATTCGAGCAGATGGCCGCAGGCGGTGGCCTGGCCGAGACGGGTGTAATCGTCGTAATCCCATCCCAGGGCATGGAGCATGGGACCGACGAAAAGGGAGGGGTCGGCCACGCGTCCCGTGATCACCACGTCGGCGCCGGTCGCCAGGGCGTCGCGGATGCCGTCGGCACCGAGGTAGGCATTGGCCGAGGCGACCTGCGGCAGGATCGCTTCCAGCGGCTCGCCACTTTCGAGGAGTGTGAGCTCGGGCATCGCGGCGACGGTCTCGCGCACGTCGTCGCCCAGCAAGACAGCGCATGGCATGTCGAGGCCGAGATCGCTTGCGATGCGTCGCGTCTCGCGGGCGGCGCCAAGGGGGTTCGCGGCGCCCATGTTGGTTACCACGCGCACGCCGTTGGCGGTGCAAGAAGGCAGCACGGCGCTCATGCGCTCGGCCAGGCGGCGATTGTATCCGGCCGACGGATCATGAAGCATGGCAAGGGTTTCACTGGCGATGGTGCGCTCCGCCAGGCATTCGAAGGCGAGGTAGTCGAGCGCGCCGTGCTCCGCCAACTCCACCGCGGGCTCAATGCGGTCCCCCGCATACCCGGCGCCCGAGCCGATACGAACGCGGTCCACGGTCCCGCTCAGTGCGACATCAACAGGGGCACGGTCAAGTTCTGCAGCATGTGGCGCGTGGTGCCCCCCAGCATCGCCTCGCGCAGCCGCGAGCGGCCATAGGCGCCCATGACCACGAGGTCGCAGCCGCCGTCGCTCGCCGCGTTGAGCAATTCGTCGCCGACATCAATGTCCGGTGCGACGCTGTGCCGCGCCTCCACGTCCAGCCCGTGACGAGCGAGATGGGCGGCGATCTCGGCGCCGGGAATGCGGTCTGCTTCCGGCGGATCCACTTCCTGCACGGTGATCGAGTCCGCCGCGGCAAGGACCGGCAGGGCGTCGTGCACGGCGCGCGATGCCTCGCGGCTGCCGTTCCAGGCTACCAGCACCTTGCTGCCGATGATGTCCGGCAGCGTGGTGTGCGGCAGCACCAGCACCGGGCGGCCGCTGGCAAGCGCCAGCTCGCCCGGGAATGTCGGCTCGCGGGCCGCATCCTCGGCCGTATCCGGCTGGCTTACCACCAGCAGGTCGGCGTAGCGGGCATGGCGGCACAGCACCAAGGCGGTCTCGCCCGTTTCCTGGCGCCATTCGCCAAGCACGTCGGCGGCTTTCATCACGGCATCGAATTTGCCCTTGACCCGGTTCGCCTCTTCGAGCCGTATGGCGCGGGCCTCGGCCAGCACCTCCGGTCCGATCTGTGCCGTGACATAGCTTGGCATGTCGATCGACTCGAGCGGGAAGAGGGCCACCAAGTGTGCCTCGTGCCGTTTGGCGAGTGCCGCTGCCGCGGCCATGCGGCGTGCGCAGCCATTGCTGCCGTCAGCGTGAACCAGGATGTCCCTGTACATCGGCGTGTCCGCCCTATTCGGGCCGGTACTGGCCGTATTTCTTCAGATAGGCGATGACCTTGCCGCGTATCGCATCGTCCTCGACCTTGAGGAACATGGTCGAGCCGCGGATGAAGTCCTGGGTGCTGT
>CAZKTK010000149.1:0-7257 GCA_964555535.1 uncultured Rhodospirillaceae bacterium | reverse complement strand
GTCCACGGTCGGCGTGTCGCGGGGCACATCGGGGATCTTGTTGGCGGCGCGCTCGCCGAAGAACATGTGGATCATGCCGCGCGCCTGCTCGGACTGATGGCACTGGTTGAAGAGCTCGCGCTCTTTCGCCATGCCCTCGTCGAAGGGCAGCTCCACCGCCGCCTTGACGCATTCGATAATGTTGAAGGGAGCGAGATTGCCGCGCTCGCGGCGCGCGATGGACTTGGCGAAGTCGTCGAAGAAGCCCGCATCGGCGGGCGCCGCCGCCTTGAGGTCGCGAATCTTGCGCGGGCCCTTGCCGTCGGCCAGCAGGCTCTCGGCATAGGCCACCGCGGCGTCGGTGATGTCGCCTTCCACCACCGCATCGATGATGCCGAGCGCCTTGGCCTTGTCGCCGCCCGCGAAGCTGCCGGAAGCGATCATCGGCAAAGCGCGTTCGGCGCCGATCAGTCGCGGCAGGCGCTGGGTGCCGCCGGCGCCGGGCAGCAGGCCGAGCTTGACCTCGGGCAGGCCATAGTTCGCCTTGGCATGGCCGCAGCGGTAGTGGCACGACAGCGCCACTTCCAGGCCGCCGCCAAGCGCGTTGCCGTGAATTCCGGCGATGGTCAGCTTGTCGGAGCCTTCCAGAGCATCGAGTACGTCGAAGATCGAATGGGTCGGGTTCTCGGGCGGATTGAAGAACTCCGAGATGTCGGCGCCGGCGATGAAGGCGCGCCCGCCGCCGACCAGCACGATGGCCTTGACCTCTGCATCGGCCTCGGCCGCCGCGACGCCCTCGCAAATGCCTTTGGGCACACCCACCGAAAGCGCGTTGACCGGCGGATTGTTGACGGTGATGACGCCGATCGCGCCGCGCTTCGAGAATTCGACCAGATTCGCCATGAGGCCCGTGTCCTTCGCAAGAATGGGGAAGCTCCGGCAACAAAGCCCGCCAAGGCCCCCGCGTCAATCGCTAATGCGGAAAGGCTGAATTGCGCCCAGCGGGAAAGCGCCCAGACGGTGCGGTTGCATTGCATGCGTAGCAGGCAAGCCGTACCATTGCGGCAAGAGGTAGTCCGCGTGGCAGAGGACGGCGAGCAAGAGGGCATCACCGAGCGTGTCGCGGCCATTCTGGCGGCGGATGCCGTCGGCTACTCGCGCCTGATGGCCGACGACGAGAAGGCAACCATCGCAGCGCTGGATAGGGCACGGGCGCTCTTCGCCGAGCATGTCGAGGCCAACCACGGACATATCGTGGACACCGCAGGCGACAGCGTGCTCAGCGTATTCAAGACCACCAACGGCGCCGTACTGGCCTCGCTCGCGATCCAAGACGGGCTTGCGGCGCTGAATGCGGAAGTGCCGGAGGCCCGCCGGATGCGCTTCCGCATCGGCATCCACCTAGGCGATATCCACGAGAAGACCGATGGCACGATCTATGGCGACGGCGTAAATGTCGCCGCAAGGCTGGAAAGCTTATGCGAGCCGGGAGAAGTCACGGTTTCCGGCTCGGTCCATGACAGCATTCGCGACAGGCTAGGGATCGGCTTCGCGTTTCTCGGCGAGCACAAGGGCAAGAACCTCAAGACGCCGGTACGGGCGTTCCGCTTACTGCCCGAGGGAGCAGAGGTGCCGCCGGTCGGACATGTTTCCCGCAATCGACTTGGCGCGATTGCCGCGGCCACGGTCTTGGCTGTCGTGCTGGCGGGTGTTGCCTGGTGGCAGTCGCGACCGCCTGAGCCTGCGCCGATGATCGCCGCCGATGACACACCCACAGAGGAACCGGCATTTGCGATGCCGACCGGGCCCACGATAGCAGTCCTGCCGTTCGACAATATCGGCGCCGATCCGGCCCAGGACTACTTCGCCGACGGTCTCACGGAGGACTTGATTGCGGCGCTCACACGATTTCGCCATCTCTTCGTGTTCGCCCGCAATACGACCTTTCGATACAAAGGCGATGCGGTCGACGTGGCCGAGCTGAGGCAGGACCTCGGAGCAGACTATGTGATAGATGGCAGCGTCCGTATTGCAGAAGAGCGTGTGCGCGTCGTCGTCCAGCTCGTCGATGCCGAAAGCGGTGGCCAGATGTGGACAGAAACCTTTGACGATGAGCTGGACAATGTTTTCGACGTTCAGTCGAATATTACGGCGCGCATTGTCGGCAGCGTCGCGGGGAGTCGCGGCCGGCTCGCCGAGGTGGCACTGGACGAAGCGTCCAGCACCCGGAATCTGGCTGCCTACGACCACGTCTTGCGGGCTCAGAAATACTATCGCAGCTTTTCCGGGGAGGATCATGTTACGGCCCTGAGTCACCTTGAGCAGGCCGTGGATCTCGATCCTGAATACGCCCTGGCATACGCCCATCTTGCACAGCTGCTCATTCATGAATATGCCGCCGGCTATACCCGCCTGGCGCAATCGCGGGAGAAAGCGGAAGCGGCCGCGCAGCGGGCCGTCGCCTTGGCCCCTTCGGACGCGTTCGCGCATTTCGCACTCGCGCATGTCTACTCGCTCACGAACCAGAAAGAGAAGCTTATTGAGGAAATCGATCGAGTGCTGGCTCTCAACCCCAATGACGCGCACGCTATAGGCGACCTTGGCGTTCACATGATCTATTTCGGCGAGCCGGAGCGTGGCTTGTGGATGGTGGAGAAGGCCTATGAGCTCAATCCCGGCTATACGGGATACTATCGCTTCGCACACTTTCATATCCATTATCTGCGCGGCGAGTACGAGAAAGCGCTGGAGCATGCCGAGGCCAATGTCACTGTCGATTACTGGCGTAGCCATATGCTGCGCGTGGCCGCTTACAGTCAACTGGGGCGTATGAGCGAGGCCCGTAGCGCCCTCGAAGCCTTGCTGAAGCTTCGGCCCGATTTTCCAGACATAGCCGTGGACACGCTCCGGAAGTTCTACCCGCACGAGCCGCTCAGAGCCGCGATGCTCGACGGCCTGACAAAGGCCGGCCTGTTCGATGAGCCGGGGCCCTCCCGCCCCGTCATCGCCGTCCTTCCCTTCGACAATCTCTCCGGCGACCCCGAGCAGGAATACTTCGCCGACGGCATCACCGAGGATATCATCACACGCCTCGCACAATATCCCGACATCCTCGTGCTGGGCCGCAACACCACCTTTCAGTTCAAGGGTGAGGCCGTGGACATCCCCACTGTCGCGGCGCAGATGGGGGCGGACTACGTGGTCGAGGGCAGCATCCGCCGCGGCGGCGACACGGTGCGGGTGACCGCGCAGTTGCTGGGCGCGGAAGTCGGCGCGCACCTTTGGGCCGAGACCTTTGACCGCGCGCTCGACGTTGCCAATCTCTTCTCGATCCAAGACGAGATTACGGAAACCGTGGCGAGCCGCATCGGTGATGTGCATGGCGTGGTCTCGCGCGCCCAATCGGCCCAGGGCAACAGACAGGCGCCGAGTTTCTTAACTTCCTACGACTGCATTCTGCGTGCTCATGAGTTCGTCCGCCAGGTCGCTCCCGAGACGCATCATGCCGCCCGGGATTGCCTGGAAAGTGTCATCGAAGTCGAACCCGACTATGCGGAGGCACTGGCCTATCTCGGCAACCTCTACCTCCTGGAAATCGCCGTCGGGCTCAACCGCGTGCAGGACTCGTCCCTCGACAGAGCGCTTTCAATGGCCGAAAGAGCCGTCTTCGTGGATCCGAACAGCGGCATTGCCCACGTTATCTACGCGCAAGCCCTTTATCTGACCGACGACCCGCAACGGGCCATTCGCGAGGCGGAGGAGGCCCTGCGGCTCGAGCCCAACAACTCGGATATCATCGGCTGGGCCGGGGAAGTGCTTTCCAATACCGGGGCGTATGAGCGAACGGCCGAGATCATGGACAGGCTAACGATCCTGAACCCGAAATATCCGGCGTGGATGAACTGAAACATGGCTAAGGTTCATTTGGCGCGCGACGAGTTTGGTGAAGCGATCTCGCGCCTGGAGATGACACAGATGAACTGGTACTTCCTGACCCACGTGTTTCTGGCGGCAGCCCATTGCGCCGACGACAATCTCGAACGCGGAAAGCTTGCCTTGGACACGGCGCTGGCAGCATATCCAGGGCTCTATGACGCCTACTGGCAAGAAGTGTATTTCTGGCAGAAAGGTCGGGGCACGCGCTCGCTCATCGAAGCCCTCACAACCGGCCTCGAAGCCTGCGGTTGGGACGTGCCGCCCGATCCAGGAAGAGCGGCGGCGACGCCCTAACTCATCTCTCGCCCAACCCCTTCAGATAGGGATAAATCCGCGTGAAATCCTCGCCCGGCATGGCATCGCGCATGGCAGCGAGGGTTTCGCCCACCTGGCGCGCGACCTTTTCGCGGGCGCCAATGCGGTCGGCTTCGGCGAGATAGAGCGACACGTCCTTGCTCAGGAGGTCGATGGTGAAACCGGCGTCGTAGCGGCCATTCAAGATGCGGGTGGGGAACTTGTCGGATGTTGCCGTGTTCTGGCCGCTGGAGACGTTGAGCACGGAGACCATGACTTCGGGATCGAGCCCGTGCGCCTCGCCGAACAGCACCCCCTCGCTGGTGGCCACCATGGCAACACCGGAAAGCAGGTTGTTCAGGAGCTTCATGGTTTGGCCCTGGCCCGGGTCGGGGCCGATGTAGAAGAGATTCTTCGCCATCTCCCTAAGCGCTGGCTCGGCCTGTTCATATAAGCCCCGCTCCCCCGAAACCATCATCGCAAGCGTGCCTTGCCCCGCGCCACGGGTGCCGCCCGACACGGGCGCATCGAGATAGGGGATGCCCGCCTCTGCCAGGCGCCCGTGCACCGCCACGGCGGCCTCCGGGCCGATGGTCGAATGATCGAAGACAGGGCCTTTCCAGCCGCTCGCGGCGATCTCGCCGGCCACCGCCTCGACCACGGGACCGTCGGGAAGCGAGAGCAGTGCAACGTCGGCACCGGCGAGCGCATCGGCCACCGAGTCCGCCGCCTCGGCGCCGTCGGCCAATCTCTCAACCGTGCCTGCGGCATCGTAGCCGATAAGCGCGTAACCGGCTTCCACCAACCGCGTAGCCATGCGCGCGCCCATTTGCCCGAGCCCGATAAATGCATAGCGCATGCGCGTTCTCCTCCCTTGCCACCCGCGTTGCGACCGTGCCAGCTTAGCGGGCCGCAACGAAGGGAGAAAGCCCGTGAGAGAGATCGCCAATTTCGACGAGATGCGTGCCATGGTGGGCGAGGAGATGGGTATCAGCAGCTGGGTCGACGTGACCCAGGATCGCATCGACAAGTTCGCCGAGGCGACGGGGGATTTCCAGTGGATCCATGTGGACCCGGCCCGCGCCAAGGACGAACTGCCCGGCGGCAAGACCATCGCGCATGGCTATCTGACGCTCTCCCTGGTGCCGATGATGATGTACGAGATCTACAAGATCGCCAACATCACCCATGGGCTCAACTACGGCGCCAACAAGATCCGCTTCACCTCGCCGGTGCCGTCGGGCAGCCGCGTGCGCGGGCGCCTGCGCATCAAGGATACCGAGGACATGCCGAACAACGGCCTCAAGATATTCGGCGAAGTGACCATCGAGATCGAAGGCGCGGAGCGCCCCGCCTGCGTCGCCGAAACCATCAGCGTGGCCTATTCGGCGGTGTGAAGCCGCTCCCGTAAGCCCGTCTTGACCACCTTGCCGTAGTTGTTCTTGGGCAGCTCGTCTATGGCGAAATAGGCCTTGGGGCGCTTGAAGCGGGCGATGCTTTCCAGGCAGAGCGCATCGAGCGAGGCTGGCTCCAGGGTTGCGCCTTCCCGCATCACCACGAAGGCTACCACCTCTTCGCCCCATTCGGGGTGGGGACGGCCGATGACGGCGGCTTCGCGCACGTCCGCGTGGCGCAGCAGCACTTCCTCGACCTCGCGGGAATAGATGTTGCTGCCGCCTGAGACGATCATGTCCTTGGAGCGGTCGCGAAGGGTGAGAAAGCCGTCCTCGTCCAGTGCCCCGACATCGCCGGTGCGCAGCCAGCCGTCCCGTAAAGCGTCGGCGGTGGCTTCCGGATTGTTCCAGTAGCCGAGCATGACCGCCGGGCCCTTGACCTCGATCTCGCCCGCCTCGCCCGCCGGCAGCACGGCACCGTCCTCGCCCGTGATGCGCAGTTCGACGGCACTTTCGGCAAGGCCGACCGATGACAGATGCTTGCGGCTCTCATGCCAATGCCGCCCCAGCGCGGTAATGGTCATGGGCGATTCCGCCTGGGCATAGATCTGGATGAAGCGCTGGCCCATGACGTCGAGCGCGTCCTCTATGTCGGCGAGATACATCGGCCCGCCGCCATAGATCACGGATCGGATACCGTCGCCGTCGACCCCGCGCGCCTTGGCCGCATCGACCAGGCGGCGCACCATCGTCGGTGCCGCGAACAGGGAGACATTGCGCAAGGTTTGGCATAGGTCCAGCACCTCGCCCGCATCGAAGCCGCCCGAGGCGGGAACCACGTGACGGGCGCCGGCGCGCACGTTCTGGAAATTGTAGACACCGGCGCCGTGGGACATGGGCGCGGCATAGAGAATCGCGTGTTCGGGTCCGATGGGCTCGACGTCCATGACGTAGCAGAGCGCCTGGACCGCCAGATTGCCGTGGGACAGCATCACGCCTTTCGGCCGGCCCGTGGTGCCGGAGGTGTAGAACAACCAGGCGAGATCATCTTCTTCGCGTGCTAACGGCTTTGTCGGCCCCTCGCCATCGCGCATCGCCGCATGAGCCGGGTCGTCCACGGAAAGCACAGTGGATTCCGTCTCCAGCGCATCCGCCGTGCCGCCGTCGCAATAGACCGCCTTGCAGCCCGCATTGTCGAGAATCCACTCGGCCTCGCGCGGATGCAGCTTGGCATTGATCGGCACCGCCGCTGCTCCCAGCCACCAGATGCCGTAGAGTGCCTCGAGATAGTCGATGCGGTTCTTCATGAAGACGCCGACCCGGTCGCCGGGACCGATGCCGTGGTCCCGTGTCAGGCCGCCGGCGATCGCCGCGGCACGCCGCGCGAACTCGCGATAGTCGGCAACCAGGCGCTCGCCGACGAAAAGCGCCGGCGCGCCGGGCTGCGTGCGTGCCGATCGATAGAGCCATTCGGCGAGATTCATAAGCTTGCTACATGGCCGTGATGCCGCCATCGAGCACGAACTCGGTGCCGGTCATGAACTTCGATTCGTCGGACGCCAGATAGACGATGCCCCAGGCGATGTCGTCCGGCTCGCCCATATGGCCGAGGGGGATCTGGCGCTCGAGCTTGGCCTTGGTCTTGGCCGGGTCG
>CAZKTK010000148.1:0-7327 GCA_964555535.1 uncultured Rhodospirillaceae bacterium | reverse complement strand
TTGGGAATGCCGGCGCCGATCGAGGCCTGGCGCGCCGGCGCCTGGCCCTGGCCCGCCTGGAGGACGCAGCCCATCACCACCTCATCGACATCGCTTGGCGTCACGCCCGCGCGCTCGAGCGCGCCGGCGACGGCGGCGGCGCCGAGCTCGGCCGCGGAACAGGCCGCCAGCGTGCCCTGAAAGCTGCCCATGGGCGTGCGCGCCATGCCAACGATAACGATCGGATCTTCGGCCATGTCTCTAAACCTCCCGCAAAACTGAAATCCGCCGCCCTTGCGGCGGCGGCGCGGACTATACCCGAATTGTGCACCTGCGAAAAGAGCGAAAGTTTATTGTGCAAGTGCGAGATAAATTTTCTGGTCACACCCCCTGCGAGGGCTCTCCCATCAATGCCTGTGTCCACAGTCGTCTCTTCGCCTTTGCCACAACAAAAGCGTCGATCATCGACCATATCCAAATGATCCAGCCTAACCAGACCAACCAAAGCAGAAAGCAGCTTACGAACATCAAGGCGCCTTTGATTATCTGGCCGTTATAGATTTGGCCGACGCCCGCGATGATGAGCGATAGGACGAGGGCGAGTACGGGCGAGCCCCCATCCATGTCGACATCGACAGACACCGCTCGGCCGGCCCGCGCCCGCTCGGCCTCGATCACACGCAGTAATGCGGGGTCGTTTTCCGCCGCTTGCCATTGCTCATGGCCTTCCGGAGCGACCAAAGTCTGCCCATGCACGCGGCCTTCGCGAATGAAATTCGCCACCTCGTGGCCTGTATAAGGCCCGTGGACCGTCTCTTCGACCTTGAGCATCCATCGGCCATCCAGTGGGTGCGGCGGCGGCGGCGCCCCATCCGACTCCGGCGGGGTGGCAGTGCTCTTGCTGTCCTCGCCGGTCATAACATGCTCCCATCGGACTATTGTTCCCCATTTGTACGCCATCGTAGATTGAGTGGCTAGTCGAAACTTATGTTCTCACAAGCATGGGTTAGCTGGCGGTTGGCTACCTGGGCGAGATCGGCTAGGCAAGGCGGCGGAGGAATTGTGATGTCCCTATCGAACGAACCCAGCCCCCTTTGGCAGCCTTCGCCCGAGCGCGTCGAAAGCGCCAACCTGACCGCTTTCATGGCCTGGCTGCGCCATGAACGCGGTGTGGATGTAGCGGACTATGGCGCGCTGTGGGCGTTCTCCGTGGCTGAGCGCGAGACCTTCTGGCGGGCGATTTGGGACTTCTGCGGCGTCATCGGGGACGGGCCCGGCGAGGTGGCGATCGAAAATGCGGACGCCATGCCGGGCGCGCGCTTCTTTCCCGACGCCAAGCTGAACTTCGCCGAGAACCTCTTACGCCGGCGAGGGCCTGGCGATGCCATGGTCTTCTGGGGCGAGGACAAGGTGAAGCGGCGGCTGTCGTGGGACGAGTTGCACGCCGCTGTCTCGCGCCTCGCCCAGGCGCTGGCGGCGGACGGCATCGGCGAGGGCGATGTGGTGGCGGGCTTCCTGCCGAATGTGCCCGAGGCGGTGGTCGCCATGCTCGCCGCCACGTCGCTGGGTGCGACCTGGACCTCGTGCTCGCCCGATTTCGGCGACCAGGGGGTGCTCGACCGCTTCGGCCAGACCCGGCCGAAGCTGCTGTTCTGCGCCGATGGCTATCACTACAACGGCGAGGCACACGATTCCCTGGCCCGTGTCGCCGGTTTCGCAGCCGAGCTGCCGACGGTCGAGCGCATTGTCGTCGTGCCCTATCTCGGCAAGCCCGTGGACATCGACGCCGTGGCGCTGGCCGACTACGTGGCGCCCTACGATGCGGGCGAGATCGCGTTCCATCGCGTGCCCTTCAACACGCCGCTCTACGTCATGTATTCGTCTGGCACCACGGGCAAGCCCAAATGCATCGTGCACGGGGTCGGCGGCACGCTGTTGCAGCATCTCAACGAGCATCGCCTGCTCTGCGACATAAAGCCCGGCGACCGCGTCTTCTACTTCACCACCTGCGGCTGGATGATGTGGAACTGGCTGGCCTCGGTGCTGGCCTCGGAAGCCACGGCGCTGCTCTATGACGGCTCGCCGTTCTACCCGGATGGGAATATCCTGTTCGACTATTTGCAAGCCGAGCAGGCAACGGTGCTCGGCACCTCGGCCAAATATGTCGATGCGCTCGCCAAGGCCGGCCTCGATCCCAAATCGACGCATGATCTCGACGCCTTGCGCAGCGTGCTCTCGACCGGCTCGCCATTGGTGCCGGAAAGCTTCGATTACGTCTACGAGCATATCAAGGACGACGTGTGTCTGTCGTCCATGTGCGGCGGCACGGACATCCTCGGCTGCTTCATGGCGGGCAACCCGACCGGGCCGGTCTGGCGCGGCGAGATCCAGGCCCGCGTGCTCGGCATGGCCATGGACGTGTTCGATGAAGAGGGCAATGCCATCCGCGGCGAAAAAGGCGAGCTGGTCTGCACCAGGCCCTTCCCCTCTATGCCCGTCTCTTTCTGGGACGATGCCGACGGCGCGCGATACAAGGCCGCCTATTTCGAGCGCTATCCCGGCATCTGGCATCACGGCGACTTCGTCGCGCTGACCGAGCATGACGGGGTGATCGTGTACGGCCGCTCCGATGCCACGCTCAACCCCGGCGGCGTCCGCATCGGCACGTCAGAGATCTACCGCCAGGTCGAGCAGATCGATGCGGTGGAAGAATCGATTGTCATCGGCCAGGATTGGGACGGCGACGTGCGCGTGGTCCTGTTCGTCAAGCTCCGCCAGGGCCTCAGCCTCGACGATGACCTAGTGACGGAAATCAAGGCACGCATCCGCAAGGGCTGCACGCCGCGCCACGTGCCGGCCAAGGTGCTGCAGGTCGCCGACATCCCGCGCACCAAGAGTGGCAAGATCGTCGAGCTCGCCGTGCGCGACGTGGTGCATGGCCGTGCCATCAAGAACATCGAAGCGCTGGACAACCCCCAGGCGCTCGACCTCTACCGCGACAGGGCGGAACTGAGAGAGTGACGCCCGATGTGCCCGCTTGCATCTTGGCCCGAGCTGTGGGAATCGTCTGCATGGCCTAGCGGGAGAGCAGAAACATGGCGGCATTCGGCACATACGGGGATATTTTGGTCGATCTCAGCGACCACGTGGCGGTCGTGGAGATCCGCCGACCGCCCTACAATTTCTTCGACCACGGCCTGATCGCCGAGATCGCCGACGCCTTCGAGGCGCTCGATGCCAGCGACGACTGCCGCGCCCTGGTGCTGGCGGCGGACGGCAAGGCCTTCTGCGCCGGGGCGGATTTCGGCGCCGGCGGCGATTTCGGCGACCATGACAGCGAGTCGCACGATACCCGGCCCTTACAGGCAGGATCGCTCTATCAGGAAGCGGTGCGCCTGTTCCGCACCAGCAAGCCGGTCATCGGCGCCATCCACGGCGCGGCGGTCGGCGGTGGACTCGGTCTGGCCATGGTGCCCGACCTGCGCGTGGCCTGCCCCGAGACGCGCTTCTGCGCCAACTTCACCCGCCTCGGCTTTCATCCGGGCTTCGGCCTGACCGTGACCCTGCCCGAGGTCATCGGCAAGAGCGCCGCGGCGTTGATGTTCTATACCTCCCGCCGCATCAAGGGAGAGGAAGCCCACGCCATGGGGCTCGCCGACGTGTTGGTGCCGCAAGATCAGGTTCGTGAGACCGCCATCGCGCTGGCGGCCGAGATTGCGGAAAACGCGCCGCTCGGTGTCGCCGCGACCCGTGCAACCATGCGCCAGGGCCTGGCCGATCGCATCGCCGCCGCCACCGACCATGAGCTCGCGGAGCAGACGCGCTTGCGCGCCAGCGCCGACTTTGCCGAGGGCGTCAAGGCAATGGGCGAGCGCCGCGTGCCGAACTTCGCGGGGCGGTAAGCCATGAGCGAAGCCGACGACATCGTCACCGAGACCGCGACGCGCATCTTCCGCGACCTCGCCGATCCCCAGACCATCAATGCCGCGAGCGACGGCTCCTGGCGTGCACCGTTGTGGAGCACGCTGGAAGAGTCCGGCCTGACCAAGGCCTGGCTCGATGACGAGCACGGCGGTGCCGGCGGATCCCTGACGGACGGTTTCGCCATTCTGCGTGTCGCGGGCGCCCATGCCGTCTGCGTGCCCCTCGCCGAGACCCTGCTCGCGGCTTGGCTGCTCGGCCGCGCCGGTTTGACCGCGCCCGACGGTGCCATGACCGTCGCGCCGGAGACTGTGGCGCTCAACGCCAATGGCCATCTCGACGGCAGCGCCCGCA
Organism: uncultured Rhodospirillaceae bacterium; assembly: GCA_964555535.1. Classification (GTDB taxonomy): domain Bacteria; phylum Pseudomonadota; class Alphaproteobacteria; order UBA7887; family UBA7887; genus UBA7887. The sequence goes on along the minus strand of CAZKTK010000148.1, from coordinate 3,073 downwards.
CCGTTCCTTTCGCCAGCGAGGCCGAACACATCGTTGTCCTGACCCAAGACGGCGAGACCGCCGTCGCGGCTCTGGTGGCGTTGGCCGACTGCGCCGTCGCCGAAGGCGCCAACCTCGCCGGCGAGCCGCGCGACGTGATGACTTTCGCCGATGTCGCGCCGCTGGCCATGGCGCCGTCATCGGCCTCGCTCGACGACCTGATGCTGATAGGTGCCGCGGTCCGCGCGGCGCAAATGACCGGCGCGCTCGAAACGGTGCTCGATATCGCCGTCACATACGCCGGCGAGCGCGTTGCCTTCGGCCGGCCGATCTCTCGCTTCCAGGCGGTGCAGCATGAGCTGGCTAAGCTGGCGGGCGAGACCGCGGCGGCCATCGCCGCCTCGGGCGCCGCTGCCATGGCGATCTCGGAATCGGCAGCTTTCGACGAGCGGTTGTTCTTCGAGATTGCGTCTGCCAAGGTTCGCGTGGGCGAGGCCGCGCGCGACGGTGCCGCCATCGCCCATCAGGTGCACGGTGCCATCGGCTTCACGGAAGAGCACGTGCTGCAGCGCTTCAGTCGCCGCATGCTTGCCTGGCGCGACGATTTCGGTAGCGAGAGCATCTGGGCGGCGCGCCTCGGCAGCATGGTCGCCCGTGCCGGTGCCGATGCCCTGTGGCCGACCATCACCGCGGCTTGAGGGAGAAACGGCATGACAAGCAGAATCGCCTTCGATCCCATCAGCCTGCCGCCCGAGGCCGAGGCCTTGCGCGACGAGGTACGTGCTTTTCTCGCCGAGGAAATTGCCGCCGGCCATTTCGACCCCGCCGACCACGGCGCGCGCGGCGGCTTCGACCGCGAATTCTCTCGCCGCGTTGGCGCCAAGGGCTGGCTCGGCATGACCTGGCCCAAGGAATATGGCGGACACGAGCGCAGCTTCTTCGAACGTTATGTGGTGACTGAGGAGATGCTCATCGCCAGCGCGCCGACGCAAGGCCATTTCGTTGCCGACCGGCAAAGCGGGCCGATCCTGCTGCGCTATGCCGACGAGGCTATCAAGCAGGACGTTGTGCCGCGCATCGCGCGGGGCGAATGCGGCTTCTGCATCGGCATGAGCGAGCCCGATTCGGGCTCCGACCTGTTCGCCGCCAAGACCCGCGCCGAGAAGACCGACGACGGCTGGCTGGTCAATGGGCGCAAGCTCTGGACCAGCTATGCCCACAAGGCAGACTACATGATTGCCTTGCTACGCACGTCGCCGGCGACCAAGGAAAACCGCCGCCACGGCCTGAGCCAGTTCCTGGTCGATCTGAAGACGCCAGGCATCACCATCCGCCCTGTCCCCTTCATGACCGGCGGGCACGAATTCAACGAGGTCACCTTCGATGACGTGGCCCTGCCCGAGAACGCATTGCTCGGCGAGGTCGACATGGCCTGGAAGCAGGCAACGGCCGAGCTCGCCTATGAGCGCAGCGGGCCGGAGCGCTTCCTCGAAACCTATCAAGTGCTGGTGCACCTGATTCAGGCGCTGGGCGTGGAGCCTGACCTGCGTGGCGCCGAGGGCCTGGGACGGCTGGTGGCCCAGCTCAACACGCTCCGACGCATGTCGATCTCGGTCGCCGGCATGCTGGCGGCGGGCAAGGAACCGGTGCTGGAAGCCTCGATGGTCAAGGACCTCGGCACCAACTGGGAGCAGTTGCTGCCGGCCACGGCGCGCGACCTCGCCGCCTTTGTCGACCCCGCGGAAGGCAACAGCCCCGGCTTCCAGGCCGTGCTCGACCACGCCACGCTGATCGCGCCCAAGCTCACTATCCAGGGCGGCACCCGCGAGATCCTGCGCGGCATCATCGCCCGCGGACTGGGGCTGCGCTAAGCGCTTTCGGCCAATGCCGCGGCCTTGGCTTTGAGGCGGGCGTCGAGCTTGGCGATAGGCGCGAAGAAGCGCTGGTGCATGCCTTTTCCGACCTGCTCCAGCGGATCGCGCACGTCGACATCGAAAGTGATCAGCGGGCCGGCGATCTCGGCCACGGTCACGGTGATCTCGACCCAGGAGCCGAGCGTTGTCGGTGCCAGATGGGCGATATCGACGCGGGCGCCGACCGAATCCTTCTCGTCCCCACCAATCTCCGCCAGCCAGTCGCGACAGCAATATTCCACGTCGTGCACCATGGCAGGCGTGGCATAGACGCGCAGATCCTCGCCGAGGAAGCTGATGCTGTTCCCCTCGTCCACGGTCACGCGCATGCTGTGCGAGGCACCCACTTCCAGCTCAGGCATCGGTCGCTCCTCCTTTCAGGCCGGCGCAAATCTCGACATAGTCCGGATCGTCCGCCGCAATCAGGCCGTGGCGAACGAAAAAGTCGATCAGCACCAGGGCGCAGTTGAACTTGAAATCACGCGTCCGGGCAACCACTTCCATCGCCCTTGCTACCGGCCAAAGCGCAAACGCCTCGACCTCGCCGTCCTGGTTCACGGGCGTGAAATCGCCGCAATCGAGCTCGTAGCAAAAGATCACATCATCGCGCACGCCGATGTCGCCATCGACGCGGTAGCGCAGAACGCCGCAGGGCGTGGCGCGACGTGCCAACGCTTCCGGCATGCCCGCCTCCTCGGCGCATTCCTTGACCAGATTGTCGAGCACGCCGAGCTCGGCCGGCTGACCGCCGGCCACTGTGCTGTCGAGTTCACCCGGATAGGTCGGCCGGTCGGCGGTGCGCCGGGGTACCCAGACATGCAACCCGTCCGGTCGGCGCACATAGCCCGTCAGATGCACGCCGTAGGCGGTGATGCCGAGCACTTCCGCTGCCGCGCGCTCGACGGTCAGCCAAGTCTCGCCGAAGCGTGGGCCGATGCGATAGCGCTCGCCGCGGGCGGGCGGGGTCTTGCCGGTGGCGATGATGGCCTCGGCCGCGGCATCGAGCGCTTGTTGGTCGCCGATGCGAACTTCGGACGCGCCGGCAAACGGCGCCAGAACCGGCAGCAGCGCCTTGCGTACCTGCCCCAGCTGGCGGCCCTTGACGAGCAGGGGCACGTAAAGGGCGGGATCGTGACGATTGCATTCGGCGATGCGATCGAGAAAGCTCATGGGCGAAGGTA
>CAZKTK010000147.1:0-7367 GCA_964555535.1 uncultured Rhodospirillaceae bacterium | reverse complement strand
TCCTGGTGTCCACGGGGTCGCACGAAACATCTGTATCGGCATCCAGCCAGACACTCGGCAGGCGACGTGCCCCCCAAATGACAGGGTGGCTATCATGGAAGAAAAGGCTGCAGGACTGGCGATCAATATTCGGGCCCGGCTGATCCTCGGATTTTCGGCGGTCTGCCTGTTGCTGGCGATCGCTGTTGGCACGACGCTCTGGAAAGTGTCGGCGATCGACGACACAAACCGCCGCGTCATCGAGCTCAGAGTGCCCACGGCCTTTGCCAGCAACGGCATGGTGAATGCCATCAACAGCTCCCTGGCGAGCCTTCGCGGTTGGATGCTGACCGGCAACCCGGCCTTCAAGACCCAGCGTGCCGCCGTGTGGGCCGATATCGCCCGCATTCGTGGCGAGATGGATGTGTTGTCAAGCAACTGGACCAACCCCGCCAATGTCGAGCAATGGGGCGAATTCAAGACTGTCCTCGATGAATTCTCGATAGCACAGCAACAGGTCGAGGATATCGCGCATACGGTGGACGAGCACCCGGCCAACAAGATTCTTTTCGAGGAAGCGGCGCCGCGCGCCTCGGTGATTATCGGCGCGATCACGGCAATGATCAATGCGGAGGCCGAGCTGCCGGCAACGCCGGAACGGAAAGCGCTTCTGGGCATGATGGCCGATGTGCGGGGCTCCATGGGCATGGGCCTGGCTAATATCCGCGCCTACCTGCTGAGCGGCGACGAGAAGTTCAAGACGCTGTTTGAGAAGTTCTGGGCCACCAACGAAAGACGCTTCGCCGACCTGAGCGACAATGCCGGTCTCCTTAGTGCAGAGCAGGCGGCATCGTTCGAAGAGCTGGCCGCGGCGCGAGGGGAATTTGCTCCCCTGCCGCCGCAGATGTTCGAGATACGCGGCTCGAACAAGTGGAACATGGCCAATTTCCTGTTGGTGACCGAGGCCGCGTCCCGGGCCGGCAAGCTGCTGACGACCCAAGCCGGCGAGGTTGACGAGACCGGTGCGCGGGCCGGCGGTATGGTGGCGAACCAGAAAGCCTTGCTTGCGAACGATGTTTCCGGAGCGGCCAAGGACAGCAGTGATCTGACGACCATAGAATGGATCCTGCTCGTGGGTGGCCTTCTTGCCACGGCAGTGATCACCTTCTTTACCGCCCGTGCCATCGTCGATCCTGTCAATTCCATGACATCGGCGATGGGCCGGCTTGCCGATGGCGACCTGGATGTCGAGATCGAAGGTGCCGAACGGAAGGACGAGATCGGCAAGATGGCGGCCGCCGTTCAGGTGTTCAAGGAGAATGCGATCGAGGTCAAGCGTCTAGAAGAGGAGCAGGCCGATGCTGCCCGCCGCGCCGAGGAAGAGAAGCGCGCCGGCATGAACGCGATGGCCGAGCAGTTCGAGAGCAATGTCGGTAGCGTGCTGACCGCGGTATCGACCGCCGCCGGACAAATGGAGAGCTCCGCCCAGGCAATGTCGGTCACGGCCGAACAGACAAATAGCCAGGCAGCGACCGTGGCGAGTGCCGCCGAGGAAACCAGTGTCAACGTGCAGACGGTGGCAAGCGCCACGGAGGAGCTGGCGAGTTCCATCAGCGAGATCAGCCGCCAGGTCGGACAGTCTTCGAAAATCACCAGTGAGGCGGTGGCGGATACCGAACGCACCAATCAACAGGTCAAGGGATTGGCCGAGGCAGCGGAACAGATTGGCGAGGTGGTCGAGCTGATCAGCAGCAACGCCGAGCAGACCAACCTGCTGGCTCTCAACGCTACCATCGAGGCTGCCCGCGCCGGGGACGCAGGCAAGGGTTTCGCCGTGGTTGCCAGCGAGGTCAAGAACCTGGCGACGCAAACCGCCAGGGCGACCGATGATATCTCATCGCAGGTCGCCAGCATCCAAGGCGCCACCACCGATGCCGTGAACGCCATTCAGGGAATCGGTGGCACCATCGGCAAGGTCGACGAGATCTCTTCGGCGATCGCCGCTGCGGTGGAGGAGCAACAGGCCGCGACCCAGGAGATCGCCCGCAATGTCCAGCAGGCGGCAGCGGGCACCCAGGAGGTGACGAGCAACATTACGGGTGTCAACAAGGCCGCAAGCGAGACCGGCGAGGCCGCGTCCGAAGTGCTGTCCCTATCCGGCGATCTGAGTACACAATCCGGCTCGTTGAGCACGGCCGTGGACAAATTCCTCGCCACGATCCGCTCAAGGGCGTAGGAGGGCCGGCCCTGCGACGACCGAAATATGCTCTAATTCGGTCGTTGCAGGACGTCGCTGCGACAGGCCGCGACGATATCGCGCAAGTTCTGCCGCAGTGCGTCACGGTCGTTGCGGGGCAGGCGCTGCAGGTTCAGATAACTCTGCGCTCGGCGCCACGCGGCCCGGGCGCGGTCGCTATAGTGCAGCGAGACGCGCGCGAAATAGGGCAGGGTGGCGAGATAGAGCGCAGCTGCGAGCGGCGAGACAAGTGCGGCGACCAGGGCCGTCTGGATAAGCGCGAAGATCGGCAGCACGATGAGTGCCGGGATAACGAAATGGGTTGCCCACTGGTCTTCCAGTCGCGGTACGCGGCGGGTCTCGTAACAGAGTGCGAGCACTGACGGCAGGTAGTTGAGGGCTCCCCACAGGGCTGGCAGCAGGCCGATGAGGAGCAGCTCGAGCTCGCGCAGGGTGAAGAGCAGCGCCCGCCAGCGCGACAAAGGCACGAGAAGGTCTTCGACGGAAATATGGCGGCGGCGGGCATCGCGGCGCAACGCCGACGCATCGGCGAGCACGGGGCCGGTATCTGCCCGCGCCAGCCGGCGGCGCCAATGCCAGGCGCGCACCAAGCGGGATTCGGGGTGGCCTAGGGGCTGTGGCGGGCGGGCGCCGCGCGCCGCCAGGTCGGCGAGGTGGGGCAGGCGCTTGGCATCCCTCTGCCTGGCATATTGCGGCACCAGGGCGGCGATGGCCTTAAAGAAGGTTTCGCTGAGCGCTCGCGGGTTGACGTTATTCCCTTGGTCCGCCAACCATTGGCGCAAGCTGATCGGCTTTCCGAATTCGACCAGGGCTGTTGAGCGCAGTCGTGATTTGTCGTCGTAGAGCAGGCCGGCGGGAACGATCGTGAGGTCGGGCAGGGTCTCGGCAGATGCGCGTTCGCCATAGGCCAGCGCGATGCGGGCCGCGCCCGAACGGAACTTGCGCATGGCCGGGTCGGTATTGCTTTGACCTTCCGGGAACAGGCAGAGCACCCCGCCCTCGGCCAGGCGGTCGATGGCGCCGGCCAGTGCCGTCTTGTTGGCGCTCATGTCCGCGTCCTTGTCCTGGGCGCGGTGCAGCTGGATGATACCGAGCGCTTCCAGCAACACACGGTTGAGCGGGTTCTGCGACAGGCTGGCGCGGGCGGTCAGGGTCACGCGGCGCGGCAGGCAGGCGGCTACCATACCGCCGTCGATGAAGGCGTTGGCATGGTTGGCAACGATCAGCACCGGGCCTTCGGCGGGAACATTGGCCAGTCCCGCGGCCTCGACGCGTCGGTAATAGATGCCCATGAGCAGGCGGTAGAAGTTGGCGACGGCATTCTGGATGGGCCCACTGCCGCCGCGCAGCTTCGGTCGCCCGGCACGCCCCGTCAACGCACGTGCGGCAATGCCAATGGCGGTGCCGAGCGCGATATGCACGGGCGCCGGCCCCCAGGCCGCCAGTACCACGACGGGCACCAGCACCAGCCCGCGGGTGCGGTGAAATCGGAGATCGAATAGGCAGAGGTAGAGCGCCACCGCAACAGTCAGGCTCGGCGGCGACAGCAGGGCGAGAACAAGGACAAGTGCCAGGCCGTCGACGAAACGGCGTTTCTCTCCCGGCGGACGCGCAATCAGACCGAGCACGGTGCTGAAGCAAAGATAGGCGAGAACCGCTGTTGGCTCCGCACCATGGTGCAGCGCAAGCATGACGGCGAGAACGGCAAGGCCGCGGCCGGTGTGGCGCCAGAATCGGCTTCGGCGCTGGCTCAGCAGCAAGGCATAGGCGACCGTGAGCGACAGCGCGACGAGGGGAGCGCCAATCGCCACGGCCAAAATCGGAGCGGCAAGCGTCAGGGCATCGGCCAAAGTGATGCCAGGCAGCCGAATTCGGTGTATGAGCCTCACCTCGTCACAGTTTCTTACAGGCAGGATAATGGATTTCGTGCAACCTCGGATCAAGGCGGGCCGATGACACCGGCCGCACGCACCCAGGCAGCCATAGAGCTGCTGACACAAATCCAGGCCGAAGGGCTGCCGGCTGATGCCGCGGTCAGGGCCTATACCCGTCAGCGCCGCTACATGGGCTCGAAGGATCGGCGCGCCGTCGCGGATCTGGTCTTCGCCACTATCCGCGCCCGCATCGCGCTGGACTGGCGTATTGCGCAGGCGGGCGGCGCTCCGGTCCCGCGCCTGCGGGTGCTTGCAGGGTTGGCCCGGGACGACTTCGAACATATGGCGAGCCTTTGTGACGGCAGCCCCTATGGTCCGCCAGCGCTAAGCGATGACGAGCGCAGCCTGCTTGCCGCGGTGGCAGCCGACGATGCCGAGCCGCCCGCCAATGTTTCGGCCTGGCTGGAGCCCGAAATGCGCCGACGCTTCGGCGCTGCCATGGAAGAGGAGCTTGTCGCGCTCGATGGCGAGGCGGCGCTCGACCTGCGCGTGGCGGCGGGCCACGACCGTGACGCCATCTTGGCGCAGCTGACCTCGCTCGGCATAGCAGCCGAAGCGACACCGCTGTCGCCCCACGGCATTCGTGTTCAGGGCCGCCCGCGCATAGACAGCCTGCCGGCCTGGCGCGATGGTGCGATCGAGATCCAGGACGAAGGGGCACAGCTGGTGGCGCTGCTCTGCGATGCGGCCCGGGCGCACTGCATTGTCGATTATTGCGCCGGGGCCGGCGGCAAGACCCTGGCGCTCGCGGCTTTGGCGCCGGAGGCACGTCTGATCGCCTGCGACAGCGACGCCAAGCGTCTCGGCCGGCTTGCCCCGAGACTCGCGCGCGCCGGAATTACTGGCGTTGAAAGCCATGTCATCGGCGTTGACGATCCGCTGGACGAGGGCCTGGCCGAGCGCGTGCTGGTGGATGTGCCGTGCAGCGGCACCGGTGCCTGGCGGCGCAATCCGGACGACCGCCATCGTTTGACGGCCGATGCACTGGCTGCCTACACCGCGTGCCAGGACGAGATCCTCAGCTCTGCCGCGCCGTTGGTTGCGCCGGGCGGGCGGCTGATCTATGCGACTTGCTCGCTGTTGCCAAGGGAGAACGAGGACAGGGTCGATGCGTTCCTTGCCGCGCACGACGATTTCAAACGCCTCGATGTGCGCGATGTCTGGCGACAAGGCCTTGCCGCCCCGCCGCCGGAAGAGGGACCGGATCTCTTGTTGACGCCGCACCGCCATGGCACGGACGGTTTCTACGTGGCCGTGCTGGAGCGAACCGCTCAGACGTAGCCCGGCCCGTCGATCAGTGGCAGCTCGGCAAGTACCGCCTCGTCGATCTCGACGCCGAGGCCGGGACCTTCCGGCGGGCGCACGGTGCCGCTCTCGTCGACTTCCGCCTGCCAGTTGCAAAGCTGGTCGCGGAAGGGGTTGTGGGCCGAGAGGTCGGCCTCGAAATAGCCCGCATTGTCGATGCTGCAGAGGTAATGGATGCTGGCCGCGACATTCAGGCCCGTGGCCGAGGTGTGCGGGTTGATGCGCAGTTTCCAGGCCGAGGCGAGCGCCGCGATGCGCATGCCTTCAGTGATACCGCCTGTCTTGGACAAGTCCGGCTGCAGGATGGTGATCACGCCATCCTCGATCAAGCGATGGAACTCGAAGCGTGTGTAGTGGTTCTCTCCTGCGGCCAGTTGGGTGCGGCCGAAGCCCTTGGCCTCGGCGTAGCGGCGATGGTCGTGAGGCGCGAAGGGCTCCTCCAGCCAGCCCACGGCCGCGTCGTCCAACACGGGCATGACGCGCCGGGCGTCGTCGAGGGTGTAGGCGGTATTGGCATCGGTCAGGATATCGATCTCGTCGCCGAGGCGCTCACGCACCGCGGCAACGCGCGCCATGTCGGCCTGGGCGGTATCGCCTAGCCTGAGCTTCAGCGCCCGGTAGCCGCTCGCGACCACGCCCGCGGCCTCTTCCGCCAGCTCATCCGGCGGCTGATAGCCGAGCGAGATGCCGCCGGCATAGGCCGGGATCGCTTTCGCCGCACCGCCAAGCAGCTTGTAGAGCGGCCAACCCGTGGCCTTGCCGCGAATGTCCCACAAAGCCTGATCGACGCCGCTCAGCGCCAGGCAGGACGCGGTGCCCATGCCGTGGCTGGCGAGCTGCATGCGATAGACCCGGTCCCAGACACCTGTCACATCGCTGGCATCCATGCCTTTGACCAGCGTGGCGAGCGTCGTATTGATGAGCTGGGCAATGGAGCCCGGCGCCCGCCCGGGATGGGCCTCGCCCCAGCCGATGATGCCGTCATCGGTTTCGATGCGTATCAATACCGAGTCGCGCTTGATGGCCTGGCCGATGCCGAGCCTGACCTGGTGCTCGGGCGGCACGGGGAAGGAGATGGGGAAGGCTTCGATGGTGGCGATTTTCATGGTCAACCGGCTCTGATGAATTTCTGGAAGGCGTGACAGGTCAGCGGTGCGAAGTGGTCTATGGAGCCGGACGCCTTGATGACCTCGCCGACATAGAAATCGCCCCGCGAATCCGCCCAGATGCCGTGCGGCACGATGAAGTTGCCGGGCAGCAGCGAATCCGCGCCGCCAAGCTGGGCCTGGATGTTGCCGTCGAGGTCGCAGATGGTCACCCGCGCGATCGGCGCGTGACCCATGGGCGGGTGGTCCATGAAACAGAAATGCGGGCGGTCGGTCGGTATGGGGATATTCCAGCCGAGCTCGGCGATATAGAGGTTCTCCTGCTCGTCGAGGAAAAGGTCGTCGGGGCGGTTCACCCAATCCCAGCTGTGGAGATATTCGCCGTCCTTGGAGAAGAACTGAATGCGCGAGTTCTCGCGGTCCGCGACCAGCACCCGGCCCGAGCGGTCGACGACGATGCCGTGGGGCAGGTTGAACTGGCCCGGTCCGCTGCCGGGCCCGCCCCAGGAGGCGAGCAGCTGGCCGTCGGCGCTGAAGCGGTGCACCCGTGCATTGCCGTATCCGTCGGAGATGAAGAGCTCGCCATCCTCCGTGACGGCGACGTTTGTTACCATGTTGAAGGGCCCGCCGGCGTATTGCACCGGGGTCTCGCCGAGCACGAATCCGGTGTCGGCAGGCTGGTCCACCTCCCCGAGGGTCATCAGCAGCTCGCCCGAGGTGGTGAACTTGCGTACCGTGTGGTCGAAATTGTCGGCGCACCAGACATGGTCGTCGCGGTCGATGAAG
>CAZKTK010000146.1:0-7398 GCA_964555535.1 uncultured Rhodospirillaceae bacterium | reverse complement strand
GAGATCGTCCTCAAGCTGGCAGACCGCGCGGATGTGGTGGTGGAGAATTTCCGCGCCCGCGTGAAGCATCGTCTCGGCATCGACTACGATACGCTGAGCGCGCGCAATCCGCGCCTGGTCTATGGCAGCATCTCGGGCTTCGGCCAGGACGGGCCCTACAAGGACCGCGGCGGGGTCGACCAGATCGCCCAAGGGCTCGGCGGGCTGATGTCGATCACCGGCCTGCCGGGCCAGGGTCCCGTGCGCGTCGGCATTCCCATCGCCGATCTTTCGGCCGGCAACTATCTTGCCATGGGCATCCTGCTGGCGCTATTCAACCGCGAGCATACGGGCAAAGGGCAGTGGGTGCATACCTCGCTGCTCGAGGCGCAGATCGCCATGCTCGACTTCCAGGCGGCGCGCTGGTTGATCGATTCCGATGTGCCGCCGCAGGCCGGCAACAACCATCCGACAGGCATTCCCATGGGCGTGTTTCCCACAGCGGACGGCGCCATCAACATCGCCGCCGCTGGCGATGTGCTGTGGCAACGGTTCCTCGGCCTCATCGAGGCGCCGGAGCTGGCGGACGACGAGCGCTTCATCAATGGCGAGGCGCGCTCGAAAAACCGCGACGTGCTCAACGCCCTGTTGGGCGAGTTCACATCCAAGAAACCCAGCGCCCACTGGATCGAGGCCATGAACGAGGCCGGCGTGCCCTGCGGCCCCATCAACAGCATCGACGAGACCTTCGCGGACCCACAGGTTCGCCATCTCGGCATCGCCACGCCCATGAGCCATCCGGAACACGGCGACATGCATGTGGTCGGCCAGGCCGTGCACCTGACCGGCACGCCGCAGCCGGAGCAGGTGCGGCGCCCCACCCCCGACATGGGCGGGGATACCGACGCCATTCTCGGCGAGCTCGGTTTCGACGAGGCGGCAGTGACGGACTTGCGGGCACGGAGAATAGTGTAATGGCGGAGACGCTGACCCTCGACACGGACAAGATGATCGCCCGCAAGGAGGGCGGCATCGGCTGGATGATTTTCAACAATCCGGAGCGCCGCAACGCGCTCAAGCTGGAGATGTGGCAGGCGGTTTCGCACATCATGGCCGAATTCGCCGCGGACGATACTGTGCGCACGGTTGTCATGGCGGGCGCGGGCGACAAGGCGTTCATCTCCGGAGCCGACATCTCCGAATTCGAGAAGCATCGCGATTCGGCGGAGGCGGAAGAGGAATATAACCGCGTTACCGTCAACGCCCAGGAAGCGCTGGGCAGCTTGGAAAAACCGCTGGTCGCCATGATCCGCGGGTTTTGCGTCGGCGGCGGCCTGGCGGTCGCCTTGCAAGCCGATATCCGCATCGCCACCGACGATTCGCAATATGCCATTCCCGCCGCGCGCCTCGGCCTCGGCTATGGCTTTGCGGGCCTGCGCAAGCTTTCGGCCCTGGTGGGACCGGCCATGGCCAAGGAGATCCTGTTCACGGCACGCCGCTTCTCGGCCGAGGAAGCCTTGCGCATCGGTCTGGTCAACCGCCTGGTGCCGCCAGCCGAGCTGGAAGCCACGGTACGCGAGCTGGCCGAGACCATCGCCGACAATGCCCCGCTGACCGTGCGCGCGGCCAAGGCGGCAATCGGCGAAGTGCTCAAGGATCCCGCCGACCGCGACCTCGACGCCATCGAGGCCCGCGTCCGCGCCTGCTTCGACAGCGAGGACTACACCGAGGGCCGCACCGCCTTCATGGAAAAGCGCCGGCCCCAGTTCAAAGGCCGTTAGACCGGCTCCACGGGCGCAAAATCGCGGGCAGCGTAATATTCGGGACGGGTGAAGCTCTCGCCGCGATTGTCACAGGGACTGACATTGACATAGGCGATGGCGCGCCGTGCGGGCAGGATATTCACGCTGGAGCCGTGCACCAGATTGGCGTGCATGAAAAAGACGGTGCCGGCCGGGCCAAGCACCGCCTCGGGTGCAGCGGCGGCTGAAAGCCGGGCGATGGTCGCGGCAGGAATGTCGTAGCGGTAGCGGGCCGCGCCGGCGTGGTCCGGCACCGTTTCGTCGATCACGGCCTCCGAGACAATGCCCTCGCGATGGGAGCCCGGCAGCACGATGACCGGGGCGTTTTCCGGCCCCACGGAATCGATAAGCACGCCAATGACCAGACCGCGCGCATCGGGAATGCCATCGACGCGGTGATAGGTGGCGAAGTCCTGATGCCAGGCGACGACGGAGCCGTTGGGCTGTTTCAGATTGAGGCGCGACTGGTGGATGAAATACGGACCACCCAACAAATCGCGTGCCACCGTGTGGATGGTGGGATGCGCGGCAAGCGCGGCAATACGGGCATCCCAGAGATGAGCGCCGTAGATCACGTGCGGCGCGCCATCCGCCTCGCGCGCCACCTCCGGTCCGTCACGGTAGGCGAGATCGCCCGCGGCGGCATCGAGCGCAGCAATCTCATCCGCATTCAACGCGCCGGTCAGGACCAAGACCCCGCGTGTCTCGAAGTCTCGGCGCTGGGCCGCGTCCGGCATCAACCCGCTTCGGGCAGCTGCGGCGCCGGCTGGCCGGCAACGCGATGGGCGCGGCCGCGACAGACGGCAATGAGACGGCCGTCGTCGCCCGTGACCCGTGTGTCATAGAGCGCACTGCGCTTGCTTCGCCATAGCTCGTTGGCTTCGGCCCGAAGGGTCTCGCCCAGCCTGGCAGCAGCGATCAGGTCCAGCCCGGCGCTGGCCAGAACGGCGTTGTAGTTATGCGAGTTGGCAGCCAGCGCAAAGGCCGTATCGGCAAGCGCGAATATCATGCTGCCATGGCAGATGTCATGGCCGTTGAGCATGTCCTCGCGCACCGCCATCTCCAGAACGGCATGGCCGGGCGCGATGGCGATCTTGCGCATGTCGAGGCCGACAAAGACCCGGTCGTTGGGCTCCATCGTCTCGTAGACGGCCTCGGCGATGGCCTGGGGGTCCACCTCAGCGTCCACTGAACTGGGCCGCGCGCTTTTCGAGAAAAGCCTGGACGCCCTCGCGATAGTCCTCGCCCTGGCCGGCAGCGCGCTGCATGTCGCGTTCCAGCGCGAGCTGTTCGTCGAGGGTGTTGGTTTCGGACGCGCCCATCAATCGCTTGATCAGACCGATTGTGCGCGTCGGCCCCGCGGCCAGGCGCCTGGCGAGCCCCATCACCTCGTCCATCAAGGTGTCGTCGTCGACGCATTTGTAGATCAGGCCCCAATCAGCCGCCGTCTCGGCGTCGATCTGCTCGCCGGTCATGGCGAGCGCATTGGCCCGCTGGCGGCCGATCAGGCGCGGCAGGAAGAACGAGCCGCCGGCATCCGGCACCAGACCGATGCGCACGAAGGCCTGGATGAAGCTCGCCGAACGTGCCGCGATCGTCAGGTCCGCGGCGAGCGCGAAATTGGCGCCGGCGCCCGCGGCAACGCCGTTCACCGCCGCCAGAACCGGGATCGGCATGGCATTCAGCTTGGCGATCAAGGGGTTGTAGTATTTCTCCAACGCCTCGCCGAGATCGAGCTCCTCCGCCGTGGTCAGATCGCGCGCGCCGAGATCGGCCCCGGCACAGAAGGCGCGCCCCGCGCCGGTGATCACCAGGGCCCGTGCGCCCGCCTTGTCCATGGCTTTGAGCGCATCACGGATCGCCTTGTGCATCTCTTCCGTGAAGGCATTGAGCTTGTCGGGGCGCGACAGTGTCAGCACGGCCACGTCGTCCGCAATGTCCAAGGCGATGGTGTCATAAGTCATTTGGAAGTGTCCCCAATGCGAAAATTCGGCGGTTCGGGCACGCAGAGTATCCTGCGCAGCCTGTGACGCCAATCACTGGCGAAAAGGACCAGAAATCCTATTTCCCTACCCACACGCCTGGACAAACAGGGAAATGAGGCCGTTATGGTTCTTGCCAAGTTTCGCGCCGACCTCAAAGGCTCATTGCTGCGTTTGCTGCGACAAATGGGCTGTTTTGCCGTCATTGGCGGCTGCGGCTATCTGGGTCTCAGCCTGTTCCGGGCGGCCGACCAGACCGGTTACAGTTCCCTGATCGTCTCGGCAATGCGCGGCTTCGGCGGTATCGCCACCGCCAATCTGCGTATCGATCCGGCTTACGCCATGTTCGTGGTGCCGTTCCTTATCGTCGCCACCCTGAGCATCGCCGGCGTCTATGCCTGGAGCAACGCCAGCGACTAAACGTGACCGCCGTCACTGTGTCATCGCCCGGTTTAGCCTACCTTCCTTATCACTTCCTCCCTCCCCCCCTTGCGCCGGTCCGGCTGGGCCGGCGCCTTTGTTTCGTGTATTCGTAGCCGTCATGGCACATCTCAAGGTCTTCGCCATTGCCGCTGCAACCGGCCTTCTCGCCTATGGCGGCGTTATCGGGCTGATCAGGCTGTTCCGCGCGTTGGGGCTTCAGGAATGATGCTGCACGACGGACCGCGGACGGCAGCCATGACGGTCGTGCTGGCTCATGGTGCCGGGGCGGGCATGGATACGCCATTCATGACCCGCATGGCCGAGGGGCTGGCCGAGACGGGCCTGCACGTGGTGCGCTTCGAGTTCCCCTATATGCAAAGGCGCCGCGCCGAGGGCGGTCGCCGGCCACCCGACCGCCAACCGGTGCTGTTGGATTGCTGGCGTGAGGTCATCGCCGAGCTTGGCGAGCCCGGGCGCCTCGTAATCGGCGGCAAATCCATGGGCGGGCGCATGGCGAGTCTCGTCGCCGACGAAGCGGGCGTCGCCGGCCTGGTCTGCCTCGGCTACCCCTTCCACCCCGCCGGCAAGCCCGAGCGCACCCGCACCGAGCACCTGGAGGGCCTGGCGACCCCGGCCCTCATCCTGCAAGGCGAACGCGATGCGCTTGGCAACCGCGAGGACGTCGAAGGCTATTCCCTGTCGCCCGCCATCGCCATGCATTGGCTGGCGGATGGCAACCACGACCTCAAACCGCGCAAAGCCAGCGGCCGCGACCACGAACAGAATTTGGCAGAGGCGATGGCGGCGATCGCCGCGTTCGTCAAAGCCCTGCAGCCTTGAGCGCTTCCGACTGACGCTTGTCGAGCTTGGCGGCGTCGAAGTCCTCGATCAGGCCTTCGAACAGGCGGTGCCAGTTGATCTCCGCGTTCAGGTGCAGAAAGACCGAGCCGAGGCCGATTGCCGCGCGGTCGACAAAGACGAACTCGCGTGGCGGCCTAACGCCACCGAGCCGGCGCAGTTCGCTGTGCACTTTCGCCGCCACCTCGTGGCCGTATTCGCCGCTGGAAGAGTCCTGGATGCGGCGATCGCGGTCGTCAAGCAGGGGCGAATAGAGGTAGTTGGCCCAGAGGTTGAGCACGTCGATCATCTCGCGGCTCAAATCCCTGAAGCCCCAGCCTTCATAGGCAGCCACGGCCAGGGTCTCGTCGTCAGTCTGCAAGGCGCGGTAGAGGTCGATCACGCCCTTGACGAAGGCGCCGGGAAAGATGCGGATACAACCGTAATCGAGCAAATTGACGCTTTGATCGTCACGCACCGTGTAATTGCCGAGGTGTGGATCGCCGTGGATGACGCCGCAGTCGTAGAACGGCACATACCAGGCGCGGAACAGATGATAGGCGATGCGGTTGCGGGCTTCAGCCGGGGCATCGGCGAAATCGAGCAATGGCTTGCCGTCGAGCCAGGTCATGCTGAGCAGGCGCCGCGTGGAAAGGTCGTCCACCACATCCGGCACATGCACGCCGGGCTCGTCCGCGAGCATGCGGGCATAGAGGCGCATGTGCGCGGCCTCGCGGGCGTAGTCCAGCTCCTCGCGCAGGCGGTCGCCGATCTCGGCGTGAATTTCGCCGGGGTCGATGGTTTGATCGTAGCGGCGATAAATGCCGAAGATCAGCTTGAGTTGGGCAAGATCGGCCTCCACCGCCGCCGCCATGTCGGGATATTGCAGCTTGCAGGCAAGCGCCCGCCCGTCCTTGGCGGTGGCGCGATGCACCTGGCCGAGGGAGGCGGCGCGGGTTGCCTCATGGGCGAAATCGGCGAACTTGCTCTGCCAGTCGCGGCCCAGCTCGCCCGCCATGCGGCGGCGCACGAACAGCCAGCCCATGGCCGGCGCGTCGGCCTGCAGCTGCGCCAGCTCGCCGGCATATTCGCTCGGCAGCGCCTCGGGGATGGTCGAAAGCAGCTGCGCCACCTTCATCAGTGGGCCCTTGAGGCCGCCGAGCGCGGCGCGCAGCTCCTCTGCATGGCGCTGGCGGTCGATGGCGACGCCGAGATAGCGCTCGGCACCGAGACGCGCGGCAAGGCCGCCGACCTTGGTCGAGACCCGCGCGTAACGGCGGACGCGCGCGCCTAGCCCGCCGTCGTCGCTCATCCCGTCTCCGCCAGGGCGTCCTCGAGCTCGTCGACAAGACCGGCGATGACGTCGAGGCCCTTGCGCCAGAACGCCGGATCGCTCGCATCGAGCCCGAAGGGCGCCAGCAGCTCCTTGTGCCTGAGCGTACCGCCGGCGCGCAGCATGGCGAGATAGCGCTCGGCGAAGCCTGCTTCGGCATCCTGGTAGACGGCGTAGAGCGCGTTCACCAGGCAGTCGCCGAAGGCATAGGCATAGACGTAGAACGGCGTGTGGATGAAGTGGGGAATGTAGGACCAGTAGCAACGATAGCTGTCATCCATGCGGATCGCCGGGCCGAGGCTCTCGCCCTGCACCGACATCCAAAGCTCGCCGATGGCGTCCGGCGTCAGCTCGCCCTCGGCGCGCGCATCGTGCAGACGGCGCTCGAACTCGCAGAAGGCGACCTGGCGCACCACCGTGTTCAGCATGTCCTCGACCTTGCCGGCGATCATCACGCGGCGGCGCACGGGATCGCTCTCGCCCGCCAGCATGGCGCGGAAGGTGAGCTGCTCGCCGAACACGCTCGCGGTCTCGGCCAAGGTCAATGGCGTCTCCGCCATCAGGGCGCCCTGGGCGCCGGCGAGCACCTGATGCACGCCGTGGCCGAGCTCGTGCGCCAGGGTCATGACGTCACGGGTACGACCCTGATAGTTGAGCAACAGATAGGGATGTGCAGAGGGTACGGTGGGATGGGCGAAGGCCCCGGGCGCCTTGCCCGGCCGCACGGGCGCATCGATCCAGGCGCCGTCGAAGAAGCGCTTGACGATGGCGGCAAGCTCGGGCGAGAAGGCGTGGTAGGCATCGAGCACGGTGTTGCAGGCCGCGTCCCACGGCACCAGGGTGTCGTCGTCCTCGGGCAGCGGCGCGTTGCGGTCCCAATAGTCGAGCGCTTCCACGCCCATCCACTTCGCCTTCAGTCCATAGTAGCGATGGCTGAGGCGCGGATAGGCCTCGTGCACGGCGGCGATCAGCGCCTCGACCACCTCGTCCTCGACCAGGTTCTCCAGATTGCGCTGGGAGATCGGCCTGGCATAGCTGCGCC
>CAZKTK010000145.1:0-7408 GCA_964555535.1 uncultured Rhodospirillaceae bacterium | reverse complement strand
CGATGGAGAACTCCTTCAGGCGGTCCTCCCTGCCGGCCAGCGTCTCGGACACGATGAAACGGAGGAAGTCTTGCATTCGCCGCGACTGCCGGAGCTCGCTGCTCGTGAGCACCTTCTCCATTTGCGCGCGGATGGCGTCGGCCGACAGCGTCCGTCCGTCGGCCGTATCCACTTCGATGCTGGATCCGGACTTCGCCATTGGTACGACCATCACGCCAGCGCCTGTTTCAAACATGCAAGTTATACGCAAGTCAGGCCGCTTTCCAAGCCGAACCCTTGGCAGACGGCGACTCCGAGGCGCCGCGAGCAGGCGCCATCTCGGCTCAAATGCCGTGTCGTTTCAATCCGTTACAAACTTTGCGAACGGAATTTTCGTGCCCAAGATGAGAGGCACGAAGGGGGTGCCAAGCGCGCACCATGGCGAAATCAGGGAAACTCCCGACTAACGCGAGGCAAGGAAATGTCAAAATCGATATTGCTCCAAATGGCTGCGCTGGTTGCCGCCATTACCGTGTCGGCGCCGGCACTCGCTGTCTGCGGTCACGACGTCAATGGCCGGCCGGACTTCTTTGTCACCGATCTCGGCAACGGCGATCAGATCATGCATTACTTCAGTCCGGCGACGCTGATCGCCGATGATCCGAGTGATGCGCGACATCGCATCTTCGGCGAATGTCGCGGCATGGGTATCGTTCGCGACGGTGTGCAGACCTGGCAGGGCGGGTGCTATTGGGAAGACGCCGACGGCGATCGGCTCATCGGCCACTGGGCGTCGAATCCCGGCGATACGGGAACCGAAGATCGCGACGCGCTGCACGGTACCGTCCAGTTCATGGGTACGGGAAAATTCGCCGAGACCAATGCCACGGGTCGCTGGACGGGTCTTGCGAACGGCGGCAGCTACTGGTGCGAAGACTGAACGAAGCAATTGAAGAATATGCCCAAGGCTAACTTCGACACCGCCGACCACCGCGTCATGGCTTGCCGAGTGTCTCACGCCTCGGGCCGAGGTAGCCGAAGAGGTAGGCCGCGACCTTGCGCATCTGGATCTCCTCGGCGCCTTCGGTGATGCGGTAGCGACGGTGGTGGCGGTAGATATGCTCGAAGGGCTTGTGCCGCGAATAGCCGATGCCGCCATGCACCTGCATGGCCTGGTCGGCGGCCTCGCAGACCAGGCGGTTTGCCCAGTAGTTGCACATGGACACCTTGTCCGAGAGGCGCTTTTCGACCTCCGGGTGGGGCATCTGATCCATCTCCCAGGCGGTCTTGCGTATGAGCAGACGCAGCATCTCGGCTTGCGTGGCCAGTTCCACGAGAGGGAACTGGATGGCCTGGTTGGCCGCGAGCGCCTTGCCGAAAGGCTTGCGATCGCGCGCGTAAGCCACGCTTTCCTCGATGCAGTAGCACGCCGCGCCCAATGACGAGGCCGCCTGGCGGATGCGGTTCTCGTGCACGAAAGCCTGCGCCAGCGCCAGGCCGCCGCCGCGTTCGCCGAATTGAGCTTCCGCCGGCACCCAGAGATCGCTCAAGGAGAGCCGCGGGTGGTCGGTCGGCATGTTGAAGGTCCAGAGATACTCCTCGATCACCAGGCCAGGCGTCTCGCGCGGCACCAGGAAAGCCGTTATGCCGCGGGCATCGCCAGCTTCGCCGTCCGAGCGCGCGAAGACCACGCAATGGCTGGCCCTATGCATGCCGGTGATCCACATCTTGGCGCCGTCGATACGCCAGCCGTCGACGCCGTTGCGGCTTTCGGGCTGTGCGCGGGTTTCCATATGGGTCGCGTCCGAACCGTGACCGGGCTCCGTCAGGCCGAAAGCGAAGCTGTAGCGTCCTTCGAGCGCGCCAGCGATGAATTCCGCCTTCTGTTCGTCTGTGCCGAAGTCGCGCAGCATGAGGATGACCGGGAAGTTGCCGACGATCGAATGCTCGTTCTGCAGGTCGTTGAACAGCCCGAGGCCCTTCGCCGCAAGGTGCTCGCGGATCACTGCCATCCAGAGGTTGGAACCGTCATCGCCGCCGAACTCCGACGGCAGAGCCAGACGATAGAAGCCGGCCTTATCGGCGCGCCGTACCGCCTCCGCCAGCAGCCCCTCCCATTCGGGCCGCGGCAAGCCGCCGGCGTCGAAGTCGGTGCGAGCCCATTCGCGACGATGGTCGAAGAAGCGCTCGTTGTCGTCCGCCCCCTGCAAGGGCGCGATCTCGCCTTCGATGAAGGCATCGAGGCGCGCCAGATAGGCGACGAGGTCGTCGGGAAGAGTGAAATCCATGTCTCGGCTCCGTGTTGTCAGTCGGTCAGACGACGGTAGAGGGGAAAGCTGGGCTGGTCGACCGCGACCTTGGCAAGGGTGGTTTGCCAGAGGTGATCTGCGAGGCCCGGTGTGGCGAGGTCCAGCTTCCCGGCACCAATCTCTTCGGCTAGGTCTTTCGTCAATTCGTCTAGATCGCCATCGCGCCCGAGCAGATCGGCCAGACGCGCGCGTTCGGCTTTCGCATCTTCTGGGCTCAGCGCCAGCTCCCGATGGGCAATGGCAAGCGCTGCCGCCGCCACCTTGCGTTCGAAGGTCGTGCCCGGCTCCGTTTGCCGCAGAAAATCCATGACGACAGCGATGATATCCAAAGCATCTGGCGAATCCTGCATCAGTCGGCCCTCCCGGTCAGCTTGGCCATCAGGATCAGTTCGGTTTCGGAGGCTCGACGGGCAATGACATGGCGCTCCACCGAAACATCGTCGCCGGCGCGGATCCAGCCGCCCATCTCGGTGGTGATGATGCCCCAGCAGAGCGCCGACCACAGCTCCCACCAGGCGACGCATGTCTCGTCGACAGGAGCGCCGCCGGCCGACTCATAGGCAGCAAACAGATCCTCGCGCCGCGCCAGGCCAGCAGCGGAAAGCACGCTGCCGAAGCGCCAGCTTTCCATGCACAGCCAGCCGAAGTCCGCGTGGCGGTCGCCGAGAAAGCTCATCTCCCAATCGAGCGCGGCAGCCAAGCCGTCAGGGCGGAAAAGCAGATTGCCCAAGCGAAAATCCCCATGCACGAGCCGTAGCGGGCCATTCTCCGGCGCCGGCGCGGTGTCGGCGAGATGGCGCAGAGCCAAGGCAAACACCGGGCGCACCTCGCCGGTGGCGGCGTGGCGTCCGGCCAAATCGGCGACAGCCTCGGCCGGCGAGAACGTTCGCAGGGTAAGGTCTTCCGTATCGGCGCTGTGTATCCGCGCCAAAGCCGCGCCCAAATCCTCCGCCGCACGCTCGCGCGCCGGGCGGAAGGCATCGGTGTGCAAGATACGTTTCGGCAGTGCCTCGCCCTCGACATAGTCCATGACATAGGCGTCGCCGAGCCCGTCTTCCGGCCTCAGCGTGGCGTGGACCCGCGGCACCGGCGCACCGGCCGCCAAGGCCCGCGCCATCACGTCGGCCTCGACTGCGGCCCCGAGCGAGATGCTCCCCGTACGCACGCCAGGCGAGCGCCGCAGGATCAGATGTGTTCCCGGCCCCTCCAGCCGGAAAGCCCATATCTGCTGACTGGCTCCGCCCGCCAGCCGCCGCACATCGGCCACGCCCGTGGCGGCCGGGTCGAGACGCGGGGCAAGGCGCGACAGGCCTGCCGCAACGGCATCATCCATGGTCGCCTAACCTTCGCTCAGCACCCGCACGGGCGAACCGTCGGCCCAGGCGAGGATGTTCTCGACCGCATCGCCAAAGCCCGTGCGGTAGTTCTCCTCCGTGACATAGCCGAGATGGGGCGTCAGTACGGTGTTGGGCAGGGCGCGGAAGGGGTGCGAACCGGGCAGCGGCTCGACATCGTAGACGTCGAGGCCGGCGCCGGCGATGTCTCCATTCTGCAATGCCCGCAGCAACGCCTCCTCGTCGATCAGAGGACCGCGAGAGGTATTGATGAGAAAGGCCGTGCGCTTCATGCGCCCGATATCCTCTCCGCCGACAATGCCGCGCGAGCGATCGCTGAGCACCAGGTGCAGCGTGATGACATCGGCCTCTGCGAACAAGCTCTCTTTGTCGGCCCGCGCAATCCCGACCTCGGCGGCTCTTTCGTCGGACAGGTTCGGGCTCCAGGCGATGACATCCATGCCGAAGGCCAGACCGACCTTGGCAACCTGGGCGCCGATGCGCCCCAGCCCGACGATGCCGAGCGTGGCACCGGCCAACTCACGCCCCAAGGTCGTCTGCCAGCCGCCCTCGCGCATGCCCCGGTCCTCGTGCGGGATATGGCGCAGCAGGCTCAGGATCAGTCCCCAGGTGAGTTCGGGCGTCGCATTCCCGCGACCGCGCGTGCCGCACACGGTTATGCCATGCTCCGCCGCCGCTGCCAGATCGATGGACAGGTTGCGCATGCCGTTGGTGATCAGCAGCCTGAGGTTCGGCAACCTTGCCAGCAGCGCGCGCGGAAACGGCGTGCGTTCCCGGTTCATGACCACGACCTCGAAATCGGCAAGGCGCGCCGCCACGGCATCCTCGTCATCGAGATGATCCTCGAAGACGGTCAGCGAGAAATCCGCCGGCAGGCGCGACCAGTCCGCCACCCGGCGCATGACCCCCTGATAATCGTCCAAGATCGCAATCTTGCGCATCGCTGCCCCCGCTTCGCATCGCCGCGGGTCATCTTATGCGATCGTGCGAAACGGACCTAGCCGGCGGTATCGCTCTCAGAGGCCGAGCGGATTGCCTGCGTAGACTTGGCTGCTGCCGGCGGCCTGCGGCGCGTTGCCGCTGGTGCGCTGCCAGTCGTAACTGCCGCCGCCGGTGTGTTGCCAATCGTAGCAGCCGCTGCCCCAGCCGTCGTCGTCCCAGACTTCGCAATAGGCGCCGCCACCGAGAACCGACCAGGTGCCGGTCACCCGTTCGCTCTCCTCGCCGCACAGCGCCTCGCCATAGGCATGGCCGCCCGTGGCGCGATAGACGCGAATGTCGCAGCCGCTCTCGCCGTCGCGCCGCGCCGCGGTGGTGTCCGCCAACACCGCCTCGATATCCGCAACCGGGCTCGCCATCGCATGGTCAGCCGGCGGCGATATCTTTGCCGCGCCGGGAACGCTCGCCTGGCACGCCGCCAGAACCAATGTCGCTGCCATCGCCACAAGACCTTTTGTCATGTCCCTCTCCATCTCTTCTTCTCCACTTTGCCGACGATCCTAGTGCTTCGGCGATCCTTGACAAGCCTCGGCCCCGACGCGAGCCTGACGATAGGACGGATAGATTTGGTATAGGGGGTGGGGGGCATGGCACTTTTGAGCCGACCGCGGCGCGAACTGCGCCATGTGGTATACGGCGGCAGCGCCACCTGGGCGGAGATGCATGACGGCGAGCTGCGCCTGGCCGACGGGCGCGCGGTGGCGGAAGCGGAAGTCCAGCACCTGCCGCCCTGCAATCCGAGCAAGATCATCTGCCCCCATGTCAGCTATCGCTCGCGCTGGCGGGAGTTCGGCCGCCCCGGCGATCCCGTGAACCCGAGCTATTTCCACAAGCCCGTCTCCGCCCTCAATTCCCACAATGGGGAGTTGAAAAAACCAAAAGGACACTACTACCTCAACTGTGAAGGCGAGCTCGGCGTCGTCATCGGCCGCGTCACCCGCAACGTGCTGCCGGAGGAGGTCTGGGACAACATTGCGGGCTTCACGGTCGCCAACGACGCCGGCCTGCAGGACATGCGCGACACCGACAACAAGGCCATGGTGCGCGTCAAGGGTGCCGACAGCCTCTGCCCCATCGGCCCGGGCCTGGTCACGGGCGTCGACCCGCGCGAACAGACGCTTCGCACCTATCGCAACGGCAAGCTGGTGCAGGAGGCCGTGATCGCCGAGGATCTCGTCTTCGGCATCGACTATATGATCGCCGATCTCGCCCGCCACATCACCTTCGTGCCGGGGGACCTGGTGCTGACCGGCACGCCGTGCAATTCCCGCTCCCTCGACCCAGGCGATGTCATCGAGGTCGAGGTCAGCGGCATCGGACGCCTGCGCAACACCGTCGTCGAGGTGCCGGCGCCGCGCGCGGATATCGGCCACCAGCCCCAGGATTCCGAAGAAGCCCGCCGCATCGCCCTCGGCAATGACGACGGCGTGCCCGCGCATTTGCGCTGATGGGAGCGAACGCCCCCGGCGCGGCACGGGCAATATCCACATAGGGTTCGAACCATGAGCGCACCCCCCTTTCGCGCCGACCATGTCGGCAGCTTCCTCTGCCCGGCGGCCCTGAAAGAAGCACGGGCGAAACACCGGACCGGCGAGATCGACGCCGCCGCCTTGCGCGCCGTCGAGGATCGCGAGATCGCCGCGGTGGTGCGCCGTCAGGAGGATGTCGGGCTCGAAGCGGTCAGCGACGGCGAGTTCCGCCGCGCCTGGTGGCATTTCGATTTCTTCGATTCGCTCATCGGCGCCGACATCGTCGAGATCGACCAGGGCATCCAGTTCCAGGGCACCCGGACCAAGGCGCAGGGCATCGCGCTGTCGGGGCAGCTCGACTTCGCCGACCACCCGTTCCTCGATCATTTCCGCTATCTCGCGAGCCAGGCGGGCGCCCTGCCCAAACTCACCATCCCGAGCCCGAGCGTCATGCATTTCCGGCAAAGCGATGCCGGCATCCGCGGCGTCTATGCGGACCTCGACGCCTTCTACGACGACCTCGCCAAGCTCTACATCAAGGCCGTCGGCGCTTTCTACGACGCCGGCTGCCGCTATCTGCAGCTCGACGACACGGTGTGGGCCTATCTCTGCTCCGAGAAGGAGCTGGCCGCCGCCCGCGCGCGCGGCCACGACACCGGGCGCCTCGTCGGCGACTACGTGCGCACCCTGAACCGCGTGCTCGCCGCCAAGCCCGCCGACATGACCATCGCCATGCATGTCTGCCGCGGCAATTTCCGCTCCACCTGGATCTCCGAAGGCGGCTACGGGCCCGTCGCCGAGGCGCTCTTCGCCGGTGTGAACGTGGACGGCGTCTTCCTCGAATTCGACAGCGACCGCGCCGGGGGCTTCGAGCCCCTGCGATATATCCCAAAAGGCAGCAAAAGGGTCGTGCTCGGCCTCATCACCTCGAAAAGCGGCGCGCTGGAAGGCCCGGACGCCATCAAGCGACGCATCGACGCCGCCAGCCGATATGTCGACGGCGACCAGCTCTGCCTCAGCACCCAATGCGGCTTCGCCTCGACGGAAGAAGGCAACGTCTTAAGCGAGGACGAACAATGGCGAAACTGGCCAGCGTGGTGGCGATTGCCGAAGACGTCTGGGGGTAGTCTTCGTGCGAGCCCACGCCTGCCGGTCCCGGTTCGCAGAGCAATCGGCATGGGCATAGCGTCCAGGTCTGAAGGCAAGACGGACCACTGGCAGGCGGATCGCCGACTTCCGGAGATGACCGAGGCCGTGTGGCAACGCGGTGGTGGGCGGTGCGGTGGTCTGCTTGGAT
>CAZKTK010000144.1:0-7415 GCA_964555535.1 uncultured Rhodospirillaceae bacterium | reverse complement strand
ACTTTATAATCAACTTCGCCCGCATGCCCGGCCTCGCCAATGGCGACCGTACGTCCAACGTCGGCGGTCAGCCCTTCGTGCTCACCACCTGACCGCGACGCTTGCCAACTGTTCGCGCGTGGCACTGAAGTCGTGCATATAGCGCATGGCGTCCATGGCATACCAGGAGATCGGCGTGAAGCCGAACGGGGTGTGGAAATCCACGTCTCCCGTCATGCGCATGGTTTCGTTCGACTGTTCGCCGGCGGTCATGGCGGATTCCATATTGATGCTGAGTGCCAGTGCCACCTCGGCATGGCCCAGCCGCACTTCCTTGACCGCCTGGTCGAAGGCAAGACCGCCGGTCATGCCGTTGCCCAGGACTTCCATAACCGCCCCATCCATCGGCAGGCGCAGCTGGTCCGCCATGAAGGTCGCAAAATATTTCTGCACCGTACCGGATCGGCACTGCGCAAGAACCAGGGCATCGATTTGATCCTTGCTAACACCGGCATCGGCCACGGCGTCGAGTACCAGACCCGAGAGGATCTCGTGTTCTACGACCTGAATGGGATCGTCCGGGCGTGACTGCAGCCGGCCCACCGGACAGGCGGCGGCGCCAATCAGGGCGACGCTATTGTTCATACGCCGTCAGGTGGCGGCATTGACGGGAATGTCGGTGTCGAACAGCCATGCATTGTCGCCAGCATCGCCCGCAATTGTGGTGCGCACCATGCGGCGCAGCTCGTCGGCCGGCCAGGAGTGCCCGCGGTGCAGAACGCTGCGATTGTCCCACAACACCGCATCGCCCTCCTGCCATTGGTGTTTGTAGCAAAGCGGAGCCTGGCAAGCGTCTTCACAGAGCTTGTTGAGCAGGGCGCGGCTTTCGCCTTCATCCTCTCCGACGATATGACTGGCGTGGCGGCCCAGATAGAGCGCCTTGCGCCCGGTCACGGGGTGGGTCAGCACCAAGGGATGCTCGACAGGCGGCAAAAGCGAGAAATCCACCACCAGCTCGGTGCCGCCGACGAGACCTTGGCTGTAGGCATAGGAATGGATCGCCGTCTTGTTCTCGAGCCAGACCTTCATATCCGCATCCAGCGCGTCATAGGCGGCGCGCATATCGGCGTATTCGGTCTCGCCACCCCGTGACGGCACTGCCCGTGCCGACAGCAACGAAGCCTTCGCGGGCACCGCCTTGAAGGAGCTGTCCGTATGCCAGAAGGTATTGCCTTCTAGCAGTTTCTTCTCGGAGGTGCCGGGGGCGACCAGTCCGCCGTCGCTGCCACGGTTAGTGATATCGGCAAATTCCAACCGCTCGCCATTTGGCGTGTCGGGTCCACGATTCTTGAAGATCGACACATTTTCCAGCGGCCCGATGCGGCGGCTGAACGCGGCCTGGGTCTCGTTGTCCAGGTGTTGGCCGGGAAAGACCAGCACGGCATGTTCGTGCCACGCTGCCATGATGGCTTCGAAGACCGCATCCGGCAGCGTGCCCGACAAGGCCACGCCGTGAACGACGGCCGCGAATGCCCCATCGAGCGGTTCGATCTTCAAACTCATCGCCAAGCTCCCTCATCCCTGCCAATGGCGGCAGGGATGATAGGAGCGAGCCGTTGGGCGATCAAGCCGGCTGCTAGTTGCCGAGATCCAGCGCTGCGATCACGGCATCGGCGACCTGGTCGGTCGTGGCGTTACCGCCAAGATCGGGTGGAAGCACGCTGCCCTCGCGGGCCACGCGCTCGATGGCACCATGCAGGCGCGTTGCCGATTCGGCCTCGCCAAGGTGCTCCAGCATCATGGCACCGCTGGCGACCGCCGCCAGCGGGTTAGCGATGCCCTTGCCGACGATATCCGGCGCAGAACCGTGCACCGGTTCGAACATGGACGGGCCGCGGCGTTCCGGGTCGAGATTGGCACTCGCCGCCATGCCGAGACTGCCGCTCAAGGCACCGGCAAGGTCGGAGAGTATGTCGGCATGCAAGTTGGTGGCGACCACCACGTCGAAAGCGGAGGGATTGAGCACCATCAGAGCGGCGCAGGCATCGACCAGCACGCTCGCGGTCTCGATGTCAGGATAGTCCGCCGCGACTTCACGGAAAATCTCATCCCACATCACCATGCCGTGTTTTTGCGCATTCGACTTTGTCACGCAAGTCAGGTGCTTGCGGGGTCGTTTTCGAGCAACATCGAAAGCAAAGCGGAAGATGCGTTCGACACCCGCACGGGTGAAGACCGTGCTCTCCATGGCGGTTTCGATGGGCGTGCCGCGATGGCTGCGCCCGCCTATGCCGGCATACTCGCCTTCGCTGTTCTCGCGCACGATCAGCCAGTCCACATGCTGGCCCAGTTCCGGACGAAGGGGACCGTCAAGACCCGGGAGCAGCCGCGCCGGGCGCAAATTGGCGTACTGATCGAGGCCCTGACAGATGGCAAGCCGCAGGCCCCACAAGGTAACATCGTCTGGGATGGTCGGGTCGCCGACGGCACCAAAATAGATGGCGTCGAAAGCCCGCAGCGCGTCAACGCCGTCAGCCGGCATCATCACGCCATGTTCGTGCCAATACTCGGAGCCCCAGGGGAAGTCTTCGGTCTCGAGGGCGAAACCGTCGAGGCCCGCCACTGCCTGCAAGACGCGCATGCCGGCGCTTGCCACCTCGGGTCCAATTCCGTCACCGCCGATAACGGCGATCTTATGCGTGCGCGTCACTCGCGCCTCCTTGTGTTCTCTTTGCAATTTGCCCCCGGAAGTTGGCAAACAGCACAAAGCCGTACGCTGTGCAAGGGCTTCTCGTGATAGGCTTCGGGCCTATGCGAAATTGGACTGTCATCGTCGCGATTCTTATCGCCCGGCCCACTCTGGCGCAGGAGCAAGAGGAGGCCGCGCCACCGGTGCCTGAGGCGTCGGAGCCAGAGTTCGTTTCGCCGGCGCCGCCCGGGATTGCCAGCCGACTCTCCGTGACACACGGCAAGTGCCTGGATGGCTTCGCTATGGCTGTGCACCCGACGTCGCGAAACCGATATTTCTGCCGCAGCTGGGGAGCGTCGGGCGCTGACGGCTGCAATGTGCCCTTCCGCGCCAGGGCGCGCTCGCACAGGATCGAGGAGGACACGGCAACCTATGTCTGTGAATCGCGCCGTGAAGTCCGGGCGCCACGCTCAGGCGCGTGCCGGCTGCCCTTTCCCTACCAGAGAATTCCCGCTCACCTGGTTCGGGAGGGCAGTGCCTACCGCTGTGTGAGTCTGCCCTTCGCCTGTGACGAGGGCTTCAATCTCGTCGAAGGGTCGGCCCGTTACAACGAACGCTTCGACCATTTCGAATATCTATGCAGCCGCTGACGCGAGACGTTTCTGCGCACCCCATCGTGTGGTAGGTTCGCGCCAACCTGTTCTGCTGTGTTTTCGGCGCTTGGAACCCTGTCGTGCCATCGCAACGCAACGCAGTCACTGGCATAAATCGAGGTCTGACCGACAAGCATGAAACCACTCGGAATCACCATGGGCGACCCCAGCGGCGTCGGCCCCGAGATCATTTGCAGGGCGCTGGCGGCGCTGCCTGCTGAGCTACGCGCCGGCATCGTCGTCATCGGCGATCCGGACATTCTTGCTCGCGCCAACGACATAACGGGCGCGGCGGTGCGTTTCGGCGATGGTGACGGCGTGCGCATCATTGCCGTCGACACACCCGAGAAAGACACCATCCGCGACGGCGAGATCTCTCCGGGCGGCGGTCATGCGGCGTACGGCTATGTGGTCAAGGCGGTCGAGATGGCAAAGGCGGACGAGATATCGGTGATCATCACAGCACCGCTGAACAAGGCCGCCTTGCACCGGGCCGGACACAAATATGATGGCCACACAGGGCTGATCCAGCATCTCTGCGGCGCGCCGTCGTCGTTCATGCTGCTGTATTCGGAAGCACTTTCCTGCATCCACGTTTCCACTCATGTTTCCCTGGCCGAGGCCATCGCGCGCACGCGCAAGGAACGGGTGCTGGAAACCATCCGGGCGGGCAATGCCCACTTCCGGCGCCTCGGCGTCGAGAAACCCCGCATTGCCTGCGCCGGGCTCAATCCACATTGCGGCGAGGGCGGCCTGTTCGGGGACGAGGACACGCGCGAGATTGTGCCGGCGATCGAGGCCGCTCAGGCCGAAGGCATCGCGGTAAGCGGGCCTTATCCGCCGGATACGGTGTTTTTCCGCGCGCATCGCGGCGAGTTCGACCTGGTGGTTGCGAACTATCACGATCAAGGACATATCCCGACCAAGCTGATTGCCTTCGAGACCACGGTGAATGTATCGCTGGGCCTTCCCGTACAGCGCGCCTCCGTCGATCATGGCACGGCGTTCGATATCGCCTGGACCGGCAAGGCGGACCATACCAACATGCTGGCTGCCCTTGCCTATGGCCGGCGCATCGCCGAAGCGCCGTCGCTGGAGACCGTTTGACGCACGTTGTTATCGTTGCCGACGACCTGACCGGCGCCTTTGACGCTGCGGCGCCCTTTGCCGCACGGGGCATGGCGACAAGTGTCGCGACTTCGCCGGATGGCATAGACGGTAACAGCGACGTGCTATCGTTGACGACAGCCTCGCGACACCTGGCAAAGAGCGATGCGAATGCAGCCGTTGAAGAAGGTTGCGCCGCATTGGCGCGGCTTGCGCCGAAAATCTGGTTCAAGAAGATCGATTCCACGCTGCGCGGCAATGTCGCGGTCGAGCTCGTCGCGGCACTTGCCGCAAGCGGCCGGTCCGAGCTCATCGTGACACCCGCCGTACCGTCCCAGGGGCGTACCGTGCTCGCCGGCGTCGTCCACGTTCACGGTGTGCCATTGGGGCAAACCGAGTTCGTACACGATGCGGTCACCGCCGCCTCGGCCACGCCGTTGGCCGCGCAACTCGCCGCGACCGATCCGACCCTCGTCAGCCGGGCGGTGAGTGGCGAGCCGCCTCATGTCGATCACAGGGCATGGATCCTCGATGCCACGGACGATACGGATCTTGCCGCTATCGCCGACTGGGCATTGCGGCGAGCCAACACGGCTTTGCTGTCCGGCGCCGCCGGACTTGGCAATGCCTTGGCGGGTGCGTTGGCACCACAACCCGTATCGATGCCGCTGCCGGGTGCCGCGGCCAGACCGATCCTCACGGTACTCGGTTCGCGGGCCGATGTCGGGCAAAGACAGGCGGCGGCCTTGCTGGCACGTGGCGACTGCCAGGATTGGCTTGCGCCCGGTGGCCGGCTCGATCCCGGCGTTGCGGTTGCGGGAAGCGGTGATGCGCTGCTGCATGTTCCCATAGACGAGAATGACCTGTCTGCCGACGCGGTTGCCGATGCCCTGGGACAGAGCGTCGCCGGCGTGCTCGAACGGCGCCATTTCGGCACAGTGCTTGTCACGGGCGGGGACACAGCGGCGGCGGTGCTGGCGGCGCTAGGCAAACACTCTGTGAGGCTACTCGGCGAGGTCGCGCCGGGCGTGCCGCTGTCACAGCTCTCCTATGGCGACCGCCCACTGTGGCTTGTCACCAAGGCCGGGGCCTTCGGCAGCGACGATTTGTTCGCTAGGCTGCCCAGGCTGCTTGGTGCCGCTTAGTTAGCACTGCCCAACTTGTACCAATTCAGATTTCGCGTCAGCAACATGGTCAAGGCGAGGCTCGCGAACAGCAGGCCCGACCCTAACAACAGCGCATGGGCCTCGGACTGCAACACCACGAACAGCGCGCCATAGATGGTGGCGAGCAGCCCGGCGAGGGCCGCGCCGCGCAGGCGGCTGTGTGCAACGGCGGAGACGTAATGTCCAAGCAGGGTGACGGTCGCGGTGGCGGCAAGCGCATAGCCCGCGCCGAAGCCGATCACTTCAGACAGGGATATCAGCAACAAGAAGAAGAGGCACAGCGCGGCCACCACCATGGCATATTGTATCGGGTGGATGCGCAACTCCGATATTGTTTCAAATACGAACAATGTGCAGGCGATGAGAATGACGAATAACACACCGTATTTTACCGAGCGCTCGGCTTTCAGATAATG
Source organism: uncultured Rhodospirillaceae bacterium (assembly GCA_964555535.1). Classification (GTDB taxonomy): domain Bacteria; phylum Pseudomonadota; class Alphaproteobacteria; order UBA7887; family UBA7887; genus UBA7887. The sequence continues at coordinate 1,405 of CAZKTK010000144.1, read as the reverse complement.
ATCCACGGGATCGACCAGATGCGCGACCACGGCGCTATTCAGGAGATCGTTGCGCAACGTCTCGGCGGTGTCCACGTCACTCGACCAGGCCTGGGGCAGGGCGCGGGCGAAGCGCGAAATCTGCCATGCTCCGCTGAAGCCGTCATCCGTAATAGTCGTACTGGCGGGGAGATGCGGCGCGGCGAAGCTCGGATGGGGCCAGTCTGCGGCAATAGCGACCTCGGTGCGCGCGCCGATGGGCAGGAAGCCAATCGAGCCGCTGCCGCGAATGTCCAACGTCAGGCTGAAATCAAGCGGCCCGGCTGACGCATCTCCGGGCAGAGCGGCCGATACCGTGTCGCGGGCCGCATGGGGAACATGGAAGACTAGCTCGCTATCGCCCCAACGCGCTTCGCGCACGTCGACGATGTTCGCCAGGTCGCTGACCATGATGTCGAGGCGGGCGTCTTGCCAAGCCAAGGCATCGCCAGCGATGCCGAGTTCCGCCAGGTCGGGCAACGTGAATTGGCCCTGCAGAGATACCTCGGCGCCATAGACGACGCTCTCATAGATGGAGCGATGGCGGATTTGGGTTTGCGTTTCGGCTTCCGCGCGCAACGTCTCGGGCAGCATGAAAAGATACTTGTCCGCCTCGGTCGACACCCAGCCTTGCTCGCCTTGGCGGGCGCCGATGCTGTAGGGGACGATGAGGATCGGGCCGATAAGTCGCTGTTCACCGCCCCAGGCGTGGGCGATCTCTTCCGCCGCGACAGCGCCGTTCTGCTGGCGCTCGGCAATCAGCGAGCGGATGCTTTGCAAAGGCACCAGGCTTGCCAGACACAAGACGGCGATGACCGCGAGCTTGATGTAAGCATGCGAATGGGGGCTGGCGAATAGCGTGCGCGCGTCCATGACCTGCCTCTTTCAGGGAAGGGACGGGCATTACGCCAGCGCCTTTCGGCGATTATGTGTCCTATTCAGGGCGATCCCGAGACAGTCTCAAGAGCGGGAAGCCGGACACTCTAACGCTGTTCGATGGGCACCCAGGTCCGTTGCGGTGCACCGACATAGAGCTGGCGCGGCCGCCCGATCTTCTGACCCGGATCTTCGATCATCTCGTTCCACTGGGCCACCCAGCCGACGGTGCGTGCCACGGCGAACATCACCGTGAACAGATCCATCGGAATGCCCATGGCACGCAGAATGATGCCCGAATAGAAATCGACATTCGGGAACAGCTTGCGGTCGACGAAATATTCGTCCTCCAGCGCCAGCTTCTCCAGGGCCATGGCCAATTTGAGCAAAGGCTCGTCCTGGACGCCGAGTTCGGCAAGCACGGCATGGGCGGATTCGCGCATGACCGAGGCGCGCGGGTCGTAGTTCTTGTAGACCCGGTGGCCGAAGCCCATCAGGCGGAAGGGGTCGT
>CAZKTK010000143.1:0-7461 GCA_964555535.1 uncultured Rhodospirillaceae bacterium | reverse complement strand
CGGCCAGGCCTTCACGCGCCGCGGCAAGGTCAATATCCGCAATGCCCGCCACGCCGGCGACCCACGTCCGCTGGAGGAAGGTTGCGCCTGCCCGGCCTGCGCCGGCTACAGCCGCGGCTACCTGCACCACCTGGTCCGCTGCGGCGAGATCCTCGGCGCGGTGCTGATGACCACGCACAATCTCCATCACTATCAGACCTTGATGGCCGACCTGCGCAGCGCCATCGGGAACGGCGAGCTTCCCGCCTTTATCGCGTCGTTCGAGGCGGGCTTGGCGGAGGGGGATATTCCGCCGCGCTAATCGTGCACGAAGGGGTTGGAGCGGCGCTCCTCGGCGAAGGTCGAGGTGGGGCCGTGGCCGGGGATGAAGGTGGTGTCGTCGCCGAGCGGCCAGAGGCGTTCGCGGATCGAGCGCAGCAGCGTCTCGTGATCCCCCTTCGGCAAATCGGTACGGCCGATGGAGCCTTGGAAGAGCACGTCGCCGACCTGCGCCAGCTTCATGCCCGGATGGTGGAAGATCACGTGGCCCGGGGTGTGGCCCGGGCAATGCACCACATCGAGCGTGACATTGCCGAAGCTGACCGTGTCGCCGCCCTCGAGCCAGCGTGACGGGGTGAAGGCGGCGGCGCCCTCGAAGCCGAAGCGCTCGCCCTGTTCCTCGATGCCGTCGATCCAGAACTTGTCCTCGATATGAGGCCCTTCGATCGGCGCGCCGGTGCGCTCCGCCAACAAGGCGGTGCCGCCCACATGGTCGATGTGGCCGTGGGTAAGGAAGATGTTCGTGATCTCGGCCTCGCGCTCCGCGGCCACGGAAAGCACATGCTCGATGTCGCCGCCCGGATCGATGATCGCCGCCTTGCCCGTCTCCGTGCAGACGAGCAGGGTGCAGTTTTGTTGGAAGGGCGTTACCGGTATTATCGCCGCGCTCAGCTGGGACGTCATGGCCACTCCGTTTCTGTCGCCCCCTGGGTAGCACAGGTCAAAACCGGATCACCAGAACATGCACATCGCCTTCAGCCGCTTCTCGGTCTTCTACAGTCCGCTGATCGCCACCTTTGCCGGCGGTTTCCTGCAGGAGGAAGGCTTCGACGTGACCCACGAGCCGGTGCCGGCCGGCAAGACCGCGATCTCCATGGTGCAGGCGGGCGAGGCCACCGTGGCGCAGGCGGCGGTTTCGGCCGGGTTCATGGCGCTGGAGAAGGGCGGCGAGGTGGAGACGCCCCATTTCGCCCAGATCAACGAGGCGGACGGCTTTTTCGTGGCAGGCCGCGAGGCTGACGAGGCATTCGCCTGGGCCAAGCTCGCCGGGCGGCGCGTGCTGGTGGATCACGGCGGCCAGCCGCAAGCCATGTTCCGATATGCCTGCCACAAGATGGGGCTCGACTATGGCGCCATCGATGCCATCGACGCTGGCGATCCCGCCGAGATGGAAACCGCCTTCCGGGCCGGCGAGGGCGACTTCATCCACCTGCAAGGCCCGGCGCCGCAACAGCTTGCGGCCGATGGGGCCGCTCACGTTTTGGCATCGTGCGGCGCGGCCAGCGGAGCGACGGCGTTCTCGAGCCTGATTGCCACGCCCGATTGGCTGTCGACGAACGAGGCGAGGGCGTTCATGAGCGCCTATCGCAAGGCACGGGCGTTTGTCGTCGAAGCGCCGTCGGCTGCGGTAGCCGACGCCATTGCGCCGTTGTTCCCCGCTATCGATGCGTCGGCGGTGGAGGAAACCATCATCGCCTATCAGGCACTCGGCTGCTGGTCGCCCCATGTCGAGATCACCGAGGCGGCCTACGAGGGCGCGCTTGATGTGTTCGAGCATGCGGGGCTGATAACCACCCGCCACCCGTACGACAAAGTCGTGGTGTCGCCGCCGGTTTAGCGCGCCAAGTAACGTTCGGCGGCCGTCATCACGGTCGGGTTGGCGGCGAGGCGGTTCACGGTCTCGCGTATGCCCCAGTAGAAGCGCTCGAGGTTCACATAGGACGCGGCCTCGTCGGCATCGAGGGTGCGCGGCATGGCATCCAGCGGCCAGTCGCGCGCAACCTCCAGCGTCTCCAGCATGTGCTCGGCCAGGCCGTTGTCGTCGGCGGTCTCCAACCGGCGGAAATGGAGGCGGCGCCCCGGGCTGCTGCCGGCCGGCGGCCCATCCTCGCCGAGGGTCGCCCAGGCGCCGAGCGGTGTGACGGGGTCGCCGCGATACTCGCCGATCAACGCTGAGACCGCCTGCATCGCGCCGGCCGGGCTGATCTCCTCCGTGTCCCATGGATATTCGCGAACCAGCAGGGTGCGGAAAGCCTCACGGTGATCGCCGCCGCTGCTGCGATAGAGGGCATCGGCAATGGCACCGAGCGACGCCAGCAACAGACCGCCGAGAGCCGTCTCGCACCCGTTCGACATGCCGGCATCCGACTGGGGCAGGCGCAGGAGCGTGCGGGCCTGGGCAAAGTGGACCTGCTCCAATGGGCCGCGCACGAAGTGCTCCACATGGGGCCATTTGGCAAAGTCAGGCGACAGGGGGCGGTAGGTCATTGGGTACGACTCGCAAGCCACGACAGAAAGACGCTGCATGAATGTAAGGCCTGAGGCCCGGGCGGCAAGGGTTTCGTGCCATCACAGAAGGCTCTAGTGTGGTGCGGGAGCGAGGGGAGACAACATGGCGAAGCTCGGCTGGCGCGGCAAGCGCCTCTTCGGCGACGACGCGGTCGTCGCCTATGCCCGCTGGGTGGTGCGCCGGCGCTGGCTCGTTCTCGGCCTGTCATTGCTGGTCGCCGTGGTGCTGGCGAGCGGCGCGCGCTTCCTCACCCTTTCGACCGACTACCGCGTCTTTTTCAGCGAGGAGAACCCCCAGCTCACGGCCTTCGAGGCGTTGCAGAACGTCTATACGAAGGACGACAATCTGCTCATCGTCATCAAGCCGCGAGACGGCGACCTGTTCACCGCAGAAACCTTGGCAGCCGTCGCCGGGCTTACCGGGGCTGCCTGGCAAACGCCGTTCTCCACCCGCGTCGACTCCCTGACCAACTATCAGCACAGCGAGGCCGACGGCGACGATCTTCTGGTCGCGGATCTGGTGGACGAGGATGCGGAACTGGACGCCGAAGCCTTGGCCCGAATCAAGGACATCGCCCTCAACGAGCCCTTGATCGTCGACCGACTGATCAGCCACGACGGTCGCACGACCGGCGTCAACATCACCCTGATGTTTCCCCAGGCAGAGATGACCGAGGTGCCGGAGGCGATGGCGCATATCCGCGGCACCGTCGCTGAGTTCGCGGCGGCGCATCCGGAGCTGCAATTCGTCATCAGCGGCAATACGGCATTGAGCAACGCCTTCGCTGAGCTCAGCCAGTCGGACATGCAGAGCCTGGTGCCGCTGATGTACGGTGCCATTCTCATCGTCATGATCGCCTTCCTGCGCTCGGCCGCGGGCACGGTCGGAACCGTGGTCGTGATCGGCGCCTCAGCGGCGGTGGCGATGGGGGTCGGTGGCTGGCTCGGCGTCGTGCTGACACCGCCGTCGGTAACCGCGCCGACCATCGTGCTCACCGTGGCCGTCGCCGACTCGATCCATATTCTCTCGACCATGCTCAAGGAGATGCGCCTCGGGCGCGGGCGCCACGACGCCATCGTCGAGGCGCTGCGGATCAACATGGATCCGGTGTTCCTCACCAGCCTGACCACGGCCATCGGCTTTGCCAGCCTCAACTTTTCCGACGCTCCGCCGTTCCGCGATCTGGGCAATCTGACAGCCTATGGCGTGATCGCGGCCTGGTTCTTCTCCGTCACACTGCTGCCGGCGCTGATGGCGCTGCTGCCGGGCGGCACCCTGGCGCGCGACGTCAAGGGACCCGACATGCTCGAGCGCGGCATGGTCTCACTCGGCGATTTCGTGGTGGCCAGGCGCACGCCGCTGATGTGGGGCACCAGTGCCGTGATCCTTGGGTTGGCGGCGATGATCCCGCGCATCGATCTCAACGATGCCTTCGTTGACTATTTCGACGAGGGCGTGCCGTTCCGCGACGATACCGATTTCGTCATGGAGAACCTCACCGGCATCTATCAGCTCCACTATTCCCTGCCGGCAGGGGAAGCCGGGGCCATCGCCGAGCCCGACTATCTGCAGCATATCGACGAATTTGCCGCCTGGTACCTGGCGCAACCGGGCGTAATGCACGTCAACAGCATCACTGACATCATGCGGCGGCTGAATCGGAACATGCATGGCGACGACCCCGCCTACAATACCTTGCCGGATGACCGGCAGCTGGCAGCGCAATATCTATTACTGTACGAAATATCTCTTCCCTATGGACTTGATCTCAACAACCAGATCAATGTCGACAAGTCGGCCACCCGCGTCGTGGTGACTACGGAAAACATGACCACGCGGGGGTCGCGGGACCTGGCAGCACGGGCGGCGGCGTGGCTGAGCGAGAACTTCCCGAGCGCCGCGGAGGCCGAGGCGACCGGGCCGGTGGTCATGTTCTCCTATCTCTCCGAGCGCAACATCAACAGCATGATTCTCGGCACCATCGTCGCCATCCTGCTGATCTCGACCGCGCTGATCGTGGTCCTGCGCGACCTGCGCCACGGCCTGGTCAGCCTCATTCCCAACACGCTGCCGGCGGTCATGGCCTTCGGCATCTGGGCCCTTCTTGTGGGCGAGATCGGCGTTGCCGCCTCCGTGCTCGGCGCCGCCTCCCTCGGCATCATCGTCGACGATACGGTGCACTTCCTGAGCAAATACCTGCGGGCGCGGCGCGAGAAGGGCCTGTCGGCCGAAGATGCGGTGCGCTACGCCTTCGCCACCGTCGGTGTCGCGCTGACGGTCACCTCGTTTGTCCTGGTCGGGGGCTTTTCGGTGCTGGCGCTGTCGAGCTTCCTGCCTAACGAAGTGATGGGGCAAATGATGGCGATCACCATCACCTGCGCCCTGCTTGCCGATTTTCTCCTGTTGCCACCACTGCTGATCGCCATGGACGCCGGCAAGAAAGGCGCTGCTACTGCCAGCACTCGATCAGAGCCGTGAAGCGCGATGCGCTGGCGGCGATGGCGGCAATCGAGTTTGTGCCGTTGCCGGCGGCCCTCACGTTAATGCCATGACCGCTGAGAAAGCGCCGCGTTGGGTCGCCGCGGACGGCGAAATTTATGTTCTGCGGGATGTCGCCGATAATATTGGCGACCTTGAGCGCATTGATTTTCGATATCACCACGCCGATCACCGCGCCGCTGCGGTCGAGTAGGGGGGCGCCACTGTTGCCCGGCTGCACAGGTGCGGTGTGCTGGACAATGCGATTGTCGTTCTGAGGCCCTGCAAGACCGCTGATGATACCCGTGGTGACGTTCGCGCCTTAGGCGAGCAGGCCTTGCAGGGGATAGCCGAAAACCACGACTTCAGTGCCGAGCGGGACATCGTTGCCGGCACGGAACCGGGCCGTGGCAACCGTCGAGCCCTCGACCGCGAGCAAGGCCAGGTCAAGGTCGCCATCATTGGCTATTACGCGGGCATTGCCGCTGGCAGCACCCTGCAGGGTGAGGTTGCTGCAGCCGACTATGCCGTGATTGCTGGTCAGGATGCGGCCGTCGGCCACGACAATGCCGCTGCCGGTTCGCGCCGGTCTCGTCGCGCGGGGCTCGGCGCCGCCGGGGGCCGGCTGGGCGCCGGCGGCGCGCCATTCGCTGATGCGGCGCTGCACGCGCACGAATTGCGAGGCCCGAAGCGCTGTGCCAATCGTATTGCGTGGCTCCTCAGCGGCCGCGATTCCGTTCTCTGCGGCGACGACCAGCCAGAAATACGCCTCTTCCAGGTTGCGAGCAACGCCGGTTCCGCTCGCATATCGTTGTCCCAGGGCGTATTGGGCGCTAGCATCGCCTGCCGTGGCGCGGCTCAGAAGGGAGGCAATCTCTCCCGATTCCGAGTCTTGTGCCGAGGTTGCGCTGAAACCACACGCCGCGATGGCTATGGCCAGCGCCAAAAGGGGCCGTATGATCAATGCGATATCTTTCCTTGTTGGGTTTTTATGGTGAGTAGTGCGTATGCACCATGACGGGCTTCGCGATATCCGGTTATATGATGTCGTCGTGGCCAAGATCCCAAGTGCCGCGGTAAATGCGTCGCCGGGGATGATTCGTCGGGAGACGTCAGAAAAGCAAGTGGTACGACAGACATGACAATCGCGTTCACCATTACCGACAATGCCGGAGCGACATTACCGACAATGCCGGAGCGACACGGCAGGAATCCGTGGAAACGGGCGATACCCTTGCCTTGGGCGAGGGTGAGAGCGCCGAACTTACGGACTTGGCGCGCCCGGATGTCTCCATGAACCTGGGTGAGGGCGATGTGCTTTCGCTGTCCGGCGGGGGCGACACGGTGCAGGTGAGTGGGCTTGTCGGGCAATTGGAGGACGAGACCGGCGGCGGCTTGTTGTTTGCCGACGGTGCGGCGATCGATTCGCTGGGGCAGCTGCTGGATGCCGTGGGTGACGCGCCGGAAGAAGGCGATATGGCCGATCTGGTGGCCGATTCCGATGGGGAAGCCGGTGCCACCGATGTGGTCTATCTCTATCTCGATGGTGCCGAGGCGGCGTCGGCGAGCGAGCCGATCCTGGAGATCGGCGAAGTGCTCCAGTCCGGCGACGAGGCTGCGTTGCTGGAGAGCCTTGCTGAAGATGGGGCGGAAGGGCGTCCCGCGGCCGGCTGGGCCGCGACCGGGTCCCAGGGACTTGGCGGAATCTCAGGCATTGCGGGCGATAGCGACGACGATGGCCTGCTGACCTACACGGTTACGGACATCGTCTGACCCCGACCGGCGCTCGGTTGTGCGACCGCCGAGGGCCACAAGGATTATAATCCCACAGCGCCTGTTGTAATTATGCCACAACCACCTCGGGCTGAGGGGGGCTGAAGGTATAGGCGTGGACGCACCCCGACGGATTTGTTATTTCATCATTATGGTTTAGGGGGCTTCGTTGCCCACTGGGGAGTGCGTCTCGGGTGCTGGGACCTGCGCTTGGCGGTCAGCGTAGCGACAGACACTTGGTGTGTGCCAAATGATGAAGATCAGCGACGCCCGTCCCGTAACAACGGGACGCCGAAACGGGGCCCTCGGGCTTGCCCTCCTGGGTTCTGCCGCAATGCTGTTCGCGGCGACAAGCGCGAGCGCAATGACGCTCGACGAAGCGATCGAGGTGGCGGTGGATTCGCATCCCACGGTCTTGGTGCAAAAATCGGCGAAGGCGCAGGCCGAGAGGGAGATCGACGAGGCGCAGGCCCGGTATCGCCCGACGGTCGATACCCGCTTTGCGACGGGCCTCGGTGCCTTCAACAACAACACCACCCGCAATCGCGCCACGCGCGGCGTCGATGGCAAATCGGGTGTGCGCGCCTGGCACAACGAGGCCCGGCTCGATATCGCGCAAATGCTGTTCGATGGGTTCGAGACCGAGAACCTGGTCGAGGCGG
>CAZKTK010000142.1:0-7473 GCA_964555535.1 uncultured Rhodospirillaceae bacterium | reverse complement strand
CCATCGGCGAGCACACCCGCTATCTCGACCGCGCCACGGCGCATATCGCCGACGGCTTTCTGCCGGCCCAGGTGGGCAAGCGGGTGCTGGTCGGCCGCTATGCGTTGACCCACGCCTGCACCATCGGTGACGACTGCATTCTCGCCGACGGCGCCGTGGTCATGGACGGCGCCGTGGTCGGCGACGGCGCGGTGATTGCCGCCGGCGCCCTGGTGCCGCCGGGCAAGACCCTGGAGGGCGGCAAGCTCTATGCCGGCAACCCCGCGCGCCCGATCGGCGATATCGGCCCGGACGACCTTGTGACCTGGCGCGGTGCCGTGATCACCGGGCGCAGCGAGAGCGAGCATGACGCTTTCGCCTTGCCGCCCCTCGACATGGCGCCCTTCGCGCCGGAAGGCGAGGGCCCGCTCTATCCGCTTGGCGGCGGCGCGCCTGCCATCGATCCGGCCGCTTTCGTTGCGCCCGGATCTGTCGTGGCCGGAAATGTCTCGGTGGGTGGCGGTTCCAGCATCTGGTACGCCACCGTCTGCCGCGCCGAGGGCGGTCCTATCGCCATCGGGCCGGAGACCAGCGTTCAGGACAACACGATCATGCTGACCGGCCCCGGTAGCGGGCCGATCACGGTCGGGCGCGGGGTAACCATCGGGCACAATGTGCGTATGGGCAGCTGCACGGTTGGCAATGACTGCGTCATCGGCATGGGCTGCGAGATGGCCGACGGCGTGGTGGTCGAGGACGGCGCCATCGTCGGCGCCCGCGCCTATGTGGAGCCCGGCACGGTCGTCAAAGCCGGCCACATCTGGGCCGGCCGCCCAGCAAAGGAATTCCGCCCCGTCAGCGACCAGGAACGCAGCCTGTTCGCCCGCGGCAAGGCAGTCTACGTCGCCTATGCCGCGAAATATCTGGCGCAGGCGGCGGCTTAAGCGCCGGCGTCGAAATCCATCAGGTGCACGAGGCCGAGGCGGTCGCGGATGTGCAGCGACCAACTGCGAAATACCGTCGCGCTGCCGGCCAAAGCTTCTTGTTGGGCGGCCACGGTGCGCAATTCCACGAATTTGACCTTGCCCGGGTCGCGCAGCGAGTAGCAGCTGAGAAAATGCCCGCCGTCGGTATCGTAATAGAGACTGCCGACCGGCTCCGATTGGTCCTGGCCGACGGAGATCCGTTCAGCGCTCAGCTTGGGGCTGATGGTCCATTTCCGCCCCATACTGAGCACCACACCGCTGACATTGGCGATATAGGGCACGGCTTCGGTCAGGGGATCGAGTACCAGAAAGCCCGCGCTTTGGCTGCCGGCCTCGCTGACCTTGAGGCAAAGGCGGGTGCTATCGCCCTGATGTGCGAAAACCAGCGAGCCGACACCGGCTTCAGAAGCGGGTCTGGTCGTATAAGGATGGCTGGCCATGAGCTTTCCAATCCGTCAATGGCGCGCGTGTAACGGAAAATAGTGCGGAACCGGCGCCGAACCAGCGGCAGCGCATCTTCTGCCATCGCGGCTCTATTGGCGACAGGCGGTCGCCGTTGGGCGGTCAATCGGGCATACTTAGGCGCGTGACCGGGAATGGGAGGCAAGCGATGGCGGATGTCGTGGTGTGTCAGCCGGACGAGGGCGAGAGCTGGTGGCAGCCGGTGCCGGCAAACGGCTATGCGGAGGTTCGCGTCTCGGGGCGTGACGGGGTGGATACGGGCAGGCTTTCGTCAGGTGTTCAGGTCATTGCGCCGGGCGGGCATATCCGGGAGCACCAGCACGGTACGGAACGCGAGATCCTGTTCTTCTTCGAGGGCCGGGGCAGGGCGGTGGTCAATGGCGAGTCGCATCCCATCGTGCCCGGCACGACGGTATTCCTCGGCCCCGGCAACCGCCATACCCTGATCAATGAGGGCGAGCACGACCTCAAGATGTTCTGGGTGCTGCTGCCGGGTGGGCTGGAGGATTTCTTCGAGGCCATCGGCCGCGCTCGCAGTCCCGGTGACGCCGCGCCCGAGCCGTTTCCGCGCCCCGACGACGTAGAGGCGATCGAGCAGGCCACGGTCTTCGCGCCGCTCAACCCTGGCGAACCCGATCGATAACAGGCTTGCCGGTAACTGGCACTGGGGTGATCGTGCTGCGTGCCAACTCGATCACCTTGCGCTAAAGTTTCGAAGAGAAGCGTTGGCAAATAGGAAGGTAGGCAATGGATTTCAGTTCTGTTTTTCTTATCGCTGCTTTCGTCGTCAGCTTTATCTGCTTGGCGGTAGCCCTAATCTATATTCTCAACGGTAGAAGCGCACCTCGGAGCCTGCCTGAGACGAAGCCCCGCATAGCCTTTTTCCCAAAGTACACCATCCCCATTCCGTCACTCGACAGCGATGTGCCCGACTTGGCGGAAATCATGAAAGAGAAGGGATTTACGGTGGTGGAAAGCGGGACCGGGCAAAGAACCTTCGAAAGAGGGCACATCCTAGGCGATTTTTCCATCGAGTGGGTGAAGGTGCGAATTCGGGAACTGGGCAAAGGCTCGAACCAGCTGATGATCGAATATCCCGGCCCGGCGCTTTTCGACACGGGCGATTTGTGGAAGATGGCCAAGGAACTGCAGCGCTTGCTGTCGGGAAAGTGACCCTACTCGCTGGCTAGCAATCCGCCGCGGCCGGTGGGCGGGGGCGTGAAAAAGAAATTCTGCGCCGGGTAGCGCACTGGCTGGCCGGTGCTGTCGGTATAGTAGATGGCGATCGAGACGGTGCCGTCGGGCCAGGCCCAGTTGCCGTATTCGATTGAGGAGAAGACAAGCGGCACCTCGACCAGCTTCATCACCGGATTGTCGTTGACCGTGCCGAGCGCGAAGGGATCGAAGCAGTCGCGATAGGGCTCGCGGATCACCTCGGGCGGGCCTTCGAGACACACGGAGAAGGCATAGGGCTCGGCCAGGGCATCCATAATCTGGAAGCTGAGCGTTATGCCCCCTTTCTCGTCTCCCGGCACCATCCAATAGGATATGGGGTGGTCGAGAAAGCTCGGGTCGGCCTGATAGCTTTGCACCATGGAGCCCCAGCTTCTGTCGACCTCGTCGAGCACGGCCCCGGCGGCGATCTTGTCGATGTAGTAGTCGTAGAAGCTGCCGTCGTCGGCCAGCGCCGAGATGACCCCGTGGCCCTTGATGAGAGCCCGGCGCTCGCGCACAGCCGCGCTCATGAAGCGCGCCATGACCTTGCGGCCCCAGGCGTGGATGGCTGGCGGGTAGTCGATTTCTCCGGCATTGAGGCGGTTGCCGATCTCGACCAGTGCCTTCCTTTCGGTTAGTTGGCGCGCATATAGGCGGACATTATCAGAGATGCCTTCGCCGAGGATATCCTCGAGCGCGCGGGCAGCGCCGTGGGGGCCGTATATGCTGGTCGCGAGCGTTGCCGCTTCCTCGACCGGGTCGGCATAGGTGAGCGGGAAGGAGAACAGCCCGCGATACTGCTCGAGCGCCCGGTCCACCTCGCCGCGCTGCGAGAGCAGCCGGGCATTGTGGTAGTACTCGGCCGGCGCGCTCGGCTCTGCCACCAGGCCGCCGACATTGGCCAATGACCGCAGGCCCGCGCCGAGGTCGGCCAAGGCCGCCACGGTCTCGCGCTGGCCTTCGGCGATCTCGGCGACGCCTTCCGCCGTCTCGCGCGTGTTCTCCTCGATCGCGGCCAGCACGTCGGCATCGCCGCCGCCCTGCAATTCCGCCAGACGGCCGCGGGCGAGGCCGGAGAAGGTACCGTCCGGGAACTTCTCCAGATAGGCTTCGTAGTCCGAGGCCAACTCGCTGTTCTCGATCAGCCGCCAATACTGGATTTCCAGGGAGGCACGGTCGCCCGCCGGTTCTGCCGCGGCAACGGTCGTGCCCGAGTCGACCCTGCCAGGAAGACGAAATCGCCGCGGTCGAAATCCTTGTCGTTGAGGGCGCCGAAGCGGGGCGTCTGGCGGGCATCGGTGAGATTGGTGATGCGATGGGTGAGATAGAGCCCGAGCTCGCCCGCGGTGACGTAGCCGTCGTGGTTGGAATCCGCGGATTCAGGACCATCGAGGCCGCGCAGGAAAATCTCCCGGAAGGTGCCGTCGTCCGACACTGTCTGTCCGGCATCGCCTGCGGTGAGGAACTGACGCACCGGCAGGATCGTGGCGCGCGTGATAGCAGCGGACGGCAACGCGCGTTCCGCATCGAATATCGTGTCGGCAAAGCACGAATCGAAGACCACGAAGACATGCTTCGACTGGGCCAGGCGCACATATTCGCCGAAGCGCCTCAGCGACAGGGCCGAGAGCCGGAAGCGCGCACCAACGCTCGGCAGAGGCGTGTCTGTCCCCACCAGATAGCCTTCGCCGTCTTCCGTGTGGCCGTGGCCGGCGAACCAGACGAACAGCCGTGCTTCGGGATCCTCGCCGGCAAGGATGAAGAATTCCTCGAGCCCGTCCTCCAGCTCGTTGCCGGTGAGATCGGTCAGTACCGTGGTCTCGAAACCGCGGGCTTCCAGTACGCCGGCGATGGCATTGGCGTCGTTGACCGCATTGGCAAGCGCAGGCCAGCCATTGTCGTAGGCGTCGTTGCCGATGATCAGGGCGCGGCTGCTTTCATACAGCGTGCGGTGCTCGACCACGGGCGCATCGGCCTCTTCGCCGCCGCGAATGGCAAGATCCAGGCCACGCTCCGCCGCCCACACGAACGTAGGCAGGCAGAGGCAGGCGAATATGACGGCAGCGAGCTTGCGCATCGCCGCTCTCCGATAGTCAGGTGGTCGGTGCTTCGACGCAGTCGAAAACGATGATACGGAAATTGGGCTCGAGATCCGACTCGTAATCGTCGGCCATCAGCGCCTCCCGGTCATAGTCGGCGCAAAGGGCGTTCGCGCGCCCGTACAGCTCGTGAGGCGTCTCCCAGGGTCCGTATTTGAAGGCGACCACATCCGGCGTGTTCTCGACGATGGTGGGGGACATGCAGCCCGCACCGGCGTAGATCAGCATACCGGCGGTCGCTACAGCCTTCATCAATAGCATCTTAACACCCTGTGTTCTTGCGGCGAACCGGCAGAAAATCTAGCAGCTTTGCCCGAAAAGCGCCAAATCAAGTCTCCTTGAGCGCGGCGACGACGGCCTCGTATTCCTCGTCCTTGATGGTGAAGCTGTGCTCGGCAAGGGGAAACTGATCGCTCTTCACATCCGCCATGAACTGGGTCATGGCGTCGGTGATCTGCTGGCCGACCTGGCAATACTGTTTGACGAAGCGCGGCGTGAAGCGGTCGAACATGCCGATCATGTCGGCCAGTACCAGCACCTGGCCGTCGCAATCCGGCCCCGCGCCGATACCCATGGTGGGGATCGAGACATTTTCGGTGATCAGCTTGGCGATGCGGTCGGGGATCGCTTCCAGCACCACGGCGAAGGCACCAGCTTCCTGCAATGCCTTGGCGTCGCGGATCAATTGCAGGCTGGTGCCCACATCCTTGCCCTGAACCTTGAAGCCGCCGAGCTTGGAGACCGTTTGCGGCGTCAGCCCGATGTGCCCCATCACGGGAATGCCGGCGCGCACGATGGCTTCCACCTTATCGGCGAAGTCCTCGCCGCCTTCGAGCTTGACCACGTCGCAGGCGCCTTCCTTCATCAGGCGAACCGCGTTGTCGACAGCCTGGGCGGTGCTTGCGTGATAGGCGCCGAAGGGCAGGTCGCCGATGACGATGGCACGGCTCGCGGCCCGGCTCACGGCTTTGCAGTGATGGATCATCATGTCCATGGTCACGCTCACGGTGCCGTCGAGGCCGAGCGCGGTCATGCCGAGGGAATCGCCGACAAGAATGAACTCGATGCCGGCGCGGTCCACGGCCAGTGCGGTGGGATAATCGACGGCGGTGATCTGGAAAACCGGCTCGCCCTTGTCGACGGTTGCCTGGATGTCCTGGATGGTCAGTTTCTTTGCCATGATCGCTCAGCCGGCGCTGTTCTCGATGACATGGCAGCGCGTGATGTTGCGGTCTTCCACAAGATCGGCGATGCCGTCGCGAAACGCCTTCAGATGCGGTGTTTCCAAATGTGCATTGAAAGCCGCTTCGTCCTCGTAGATCTCGTAGAGGATCACCCGCTCGCTGCCGTCGCGCGGCGTGGCGACGTCGAAACGGTGACAGCCAGGCTCGTTCGCGACCGAGGCCGCGGCATCAACCTTGGCGATCTCGACGAATTCTCCCAGTTTGCCCGGCTTCACCTGAAAATCGGCGACGACGACGTAACGATCCATGACCCTCACTCCTTATTGCACTGCAACACGCTTGTATCGGGGCCGGGCTCGGCTTGTCTACCCTGGCGACAGCATCACCTTGATGTCCTGTCCGGGCGTCTTGAGGGCTTGGAAGGCATCGGGGAAGTTGGTCAGGTCCGTATGGTTGGTGACCAGGCTGGCGGCATCGATGCGGCGTGCGCCGATCATGTCGAGCACCATGGCAAAGTGCTCGTAGCGATAGACGAAAGCGAAATCGAGCGTCAGTTCCTTGGTGAGCGCTTTTGTGGGGAAGAAGGTGTCGGATGCCATACAGAGGCCAACCACGACGATATGGGCGTCGAACGGGGCCTGGTCGATGACCGCCTGCAGGCTGCCCGGCACGCCGACGCAGTCGAAGATCACCCGCGGCTGGGTGCCGGCGATGGCCTCGACGGTGCTGCGCACGTCTTCGCGGCTGGCATCGATGGCGGCTGTGGCGCCGAAACGTGTCGCCTGGTCGGCCCGCGCCGCCACGAGATCGCTGACGATGATATGCCGTGCGCCGAAGAAGCGGCACCATGTGGCGACCGCCAGGCCGACAGGCCCGGCCCCAACGATGAGCACCGTGTCGCCCGGTTGCATCCTGGCCTTCTCGACCGCATTGAGGCCGACGGCAAGCGGCTCGACTAGCGCCCCTTCGTCGAAGCTTGCCGCTTCGGGCAGCCGGAAGCTCGCATTGGCGCCGACGCGGGTATATTCGGCATAGGCGCCGGGCTGTGCCAGGCTGGCGCGGTTGGTCACGCTTTCGCAGCGATAGGCGCGCCCGGCGAGGCAGGCGGGGCATTGGCCGCAGCCGCTGAAGGGCTGTGCCGTGACCCGATCGCCGACCTTCCAGCTGCCGCCGGCTTCCTTGCCGACCTCGACCACTTCGCCGGAGAACTCGTGGCCCATCACCGCGCCGCGCTCCAGATGCCGCCAGCCGACGGTGGGATCGGCATTGTCCGACCAATGCAGGTCGGTGCCGCAGATGCCGCAGGCATGGACCTTGAGAATGAGGTCGTTCGGCCCGGGCTCCGGGTCCGCCACGCTTTCGATGGTGAGCGGGGCACCGGGTTCGCTGAAGACGGCGGCTTTCATGATGTTATCCCTCGGTCAGGCGGTAGACACGCTCCGCGGTGTCGTGGAACAGCGCGGCCTTCTCCGCGGCGCTGAAGCCCTCGGCGAGGCGCTTGAAGGCATTCCACACCACCGCATAGGAGCAGGATAGCTTGTCGACCGG
>CAZKTK010000141.1:0-7507 GCA_964555535.1 uncultured Rhodospirillaceae bacterium | reverse complement strand
AGCCCAGCACCAGGATCGCCCTGGTGCCGTCATAGGCGCCGGTCAGCCCGGCCTCTTGCGGGTCGATAAGGCGGCAGTTGGCGGGGCTGAGGCCGGCCTGCGCGATCTCGCGCATGGCCTCGATGCCATCATAGAAATCGGCGAAGGCGAAGGTCGCGCCACATCGGAAGTTCGGCCGCGAGGGCAATCTCAGCCAGGCCTCGGTGATGATGCCCATGGTGCCTTCGGAGCCGATGGCGAAGCGATCAGGGCTGGGCCCCGCGCCCGAGGCCGGCAGGCGCCGCGATTGCCAGTCGCCGCTCGGCGTGACCATGCGAACGCTTTCCACGAAATCGTCGATATGGGTGGTGCCCGTGGCGTAGTGGCCGGCGGCACGGGTGGCGATCCAGCCGCCGAGGCTGGAATAGGGATAGGCCTGCATGAAGAAGCGCAGGGACAAGCCGTGGGGTTTGAGCTGGGCATCGAGGTCGGGGCCGAACACGCCCGCCTGTACCCGTGCCGCCCGCGATGTGGTGTCGGCCGCCAGCACCCGGTTCATGTGCGACATGTCGATCGATACCGTGGCCTCGAAGCGGTCGCCGACATCCGGGTTGATGCCGTAGACGGCGCTGGAGCCGCCGCCGAAGGGTATCGCCGCCTGCTCGGCGCCGCCGCACCAGTCGAGCACGGCGGCAACCTCCGCCTCGTTACGTGGAAAGACCACGGCGTCGGGCGCATCCGCGAAGTCGCGCGCGAAACAGCGGGCGCTTTCCATGAACGACTTGCCGTAGGTGTGCAGCGCGCGCTGGTAGGTATCGGTATGACAGATCGCCTGCAGGCTGGCCGGCACGGCGCCGACACGCGATGGCTTGAGGTCGATTTCGTCAAGGGTGGGCGGTGGTGTTGCCTCGAAACCGTCGGCGCCCAGGGCCTCGCCCCAGACCTGCTCTATCGCGCGTGCTTCCTCGAGGGTCGCACCCTCGTCTTCGCTGCCCCAGGCGTAGAACTTACGCCGCTTGCGCCAGTTTTCCGGCACTGCCCTGCCCAGCCATTACAGACCGTGTCTCGCCGCCACGCCGCCGTCGATGCTGTAGATCACCCCTGTGGTATAGGCCGCACGCTCGGAGGCGAGAAAGGTGACGAGATTGGCAATTTCCTCGGGCTTGGCGGCACGGCCGGCGGGCAGGTTGGTGGTCAGCTCGCGCCAGCGGGTCTTATCGCCGAATTCCGCTTCGGCGCGTTGCTCCATCAAGGTCACCATGCGCCCCGTTTCGACAAGGCCCGGGTTGATGCCGACCACGCGCACGCCGTCGTTGAGGCTGGTCGAGCCAAGCGCGCGGGTAAAGGCCATCAGCCCCGCATTGCCAGTGGTGCCCGCGATGTAGCCGGCGTTGTAGGCTTCGCCGGCCAGCCCGATGACATTGACGATCACGCCCTGGCCGCGCGAGCTCATGCGGTCGTGGAATATGCGGCAGAGGTTTATGTAGCCGAACACCTTCAGGTCCCAGGCCTCGCGCCAGCGGCCTTCGTCGATGTCCGCCACCGTGCCGCCGGGAATGGCGCCGGCATTGTTAACCAGGATATCGATGTCGGTGCAACGGCCTGCGAGCGTGGCCTGGGCCTCACTGTCCGCGAGGTCGAGCGCGTGGGTGGTGACCGAGACCTGGTGGCTGCGCAGGATATCGTCCTTGGCTTCGGCCAGGGCCTCTTCGCCGCGCGCGGCGAGGTGAAGGTGCACGCCTTCCGAGGCGAGCGATTCCGCTGCCGCCTTGCCGATGCCCTTGGAGCCGCCGGTGACCAGCGCCGTGCGTCCCGCCAGATTGAGTTCCATTTCGCTCCCTCCCTATGCGGCGGGTACGGGCTTGGTAACCACGCCGCCCTGTATCATGCGCTCGATTTCGTCCTCGCCGTAGCCCGCGTCCGCCAGCACCTGGCGGGCATGTTCGCCAAGCCTCGGCGGCGGCGTGCCGGCAGCCCCCGGCGTGCGCGACATCTTGATCGGCGTGGCGATGCCGCGATAGCCGTCGCGCTCGACCAGCATGTCGCGCGCCTGCACCTGGGCGTGGGCGAGCACCTGGGGGATGTCGAGCACCGGGCCGGCCGGGATGTTTTGGGACAGCAAGTGCTCGCAGAGTGTCATGCCATCGGTCTCGGCCAATAGGGGCTCAAGCGCCGCGCGCAAGGCATCTCGGTTGCGGACCCGGTCTGCATTGCTACGAAAATTAGTATTCTCAGCGAGCTCCGGCGCGCCCAGCTCTTCCGCAAAACGCACGAACTGCCTGTCGTTGCCGATGGCCGCGAAGACCCGCGCCGTCTTGGTCTCGAACATGTCGTAGGGCGAGATATTGGGGTGCGCATTGCCGGTGCGCTGCGGCGGATCGCCGCTCATCAGGTAGTTGGCCCCGTGCGGGTGCAGCAGACTGACCGAGCATTCGAGCAGCGATACCTCGACCTTCTGACCTTGCCCCGATCTTGCGCGCTCCTGCAATGCCATCAATAGCGCGATGGCGGCATAGAGCCCGGTCGCCAGGTCCGAGATCGGCACGCCCATGCGGATCGGCGGGCCGTCCGCGGTGCCGTTGATGCTGGCGAGACCGCTCATCACCTGCGCCACCGCATCGAAGCCCGGCATGCCCGCCATCGGCCCGTCGGTGCCGTAACCGGTGATCTGGGCATAGATCAGGCGCGGGAAGCGCTCGCGCAGGGTCTGCTCGTAGCCGAGGCCCCAGCGTTCCATCTGCCCGGCCTTGAAATTCTCGATCAGCACGTCGGCATCTTCGAGCAGGCGGAAGAGCACGGCGTGGCCTTCCTCGCCGCGCAGGTCGAGAGCCAGGCTCTCCTTGTTGCGGTTGACGCCGGAGAAGTAGGCGCTCTGTCCGTCCTTGAAGGGCGGCCCCCAGCTGCGCGTGCCGTCGCCGTCGGGCGGCTCGATCTTGATCACCTCGGCGCCATGGTCGCCCAGCATCTGGGTGCAGAACGGCCCCGCCAGGATACGCGACAGATCGACGACTTTGAGCCCGGCCAGAGCGCCGAAGGCGTGCGGCGTCTCTGCGTCCATCAGCTCACCAGGCGATGCTTGGTGCCGTTCGCCTCGGTGATGCGCACTTCGAGCCCCGGCAGCGACGCCACAGCGTGCTCGGCCGTGGCGTACGGCGAAACGAACAGCCCGGTCGAAAGCGCATCCGCCGTCATCGCCTTATCGGCCAGCACGCTGACCGAGGCGTGATGGTTCGCGCTCATGCCGTTGGCGGGCGAGAACAGGTGGTGATTGCGGGGATCGGCGCCGAACATGGTGCCATAGCCGCCCGAAGTGGCGACCGCCCGGTTCTCGATCTCGACGACGTCGTCGTAGTCTTGCGGCGCAAACGGGTCGATGAGGCCGATACGCCAGGGCCGGCCTTCCGGATGGCCGTCGATGGCAATGTTCTCGCCGAGGTCGAGCAGCACATTGGCAATGCCTTCGCTGCGCAGCAGGGCGGCCACCTTGTCAGTGATATAGCCTTGAGCGATGCCGTTGAGGGTCACAGCCATGCCCGGGCGGGCAAAGGCCACGCGGCTGTTATCGACCTCAATGGCGCGGAAATCCACCAGCGCGCGGGCCGCATCGACGGCAGCGGTATCCGGCGCTTCGTTGCTGCCCGGATTGGCCGTGAAATGCTCGGCATAAAGGCGCCAGAGCGGCTGTACGCTGATATCGAAGGCCCCGTCCGTAACCTCGCCGAAGCGCTTGGCCTCTGACAGCAGATACACGGTGTCGAGCGCCGGCGCGTCAAGCATGCCCTCGCGGTTCAGGCGCGATATCTCGCTGTCCGCGACGTGCAGGCTGAACAAGGCCTCCAGGCGGCGGATCTCGGCCACGCAGCGCTCGAACAGGCGCTCGGCGGCGGCCCGGTCCGGATGGGCGAGGGTGATACGGGCCGGGGCGCCCAGCGCGCTGCCTTCCCAGGTCACCAGCGGCGCGGCCGCGCGTGCGCCAAGGCTTGGCGACAGCGGCAGGCCGGCAACGGCGCCCATGATGGTCAGCGCTCGGCGGCGCGAGATGTGCGATGCGGGTTTGGTCATAAATCTCTCCGTCGGCTCGACGATTCGGCCCTTATAGCGCTTACATAGCCGTGAATCCCACATTTGGTCCAGGATCAAGGTCAAGCGAGGCTATACTGCGGCCGATTTGTGAGGGAGGGGGAAGCCGGATGGCACCGAAAATTCTGTTCGTAAGTGAGTTTCCGGACGCGGAAGGGCCGGCCCAGGCCTTGGCGCCGGACGGTTTCGACTTCGTGTTGGCGCCGGAGGACAGTGCCGAATATCGCGACGCCTTGGGCAAGGCGGAATATCTCATCGGTTTTGTCGACAGGCTGGTGGATGATGCGCTGTTCGACGCCGCGCCCAACCTCAAGCTGATCCAGCTCCTGAGCGCCGGCTACAACCGCGCCGATCTCGCTGCGGCGCGGCGTGCCCGGGTGCCCATCGCCAACAACGGCGGTGCCAATGCCGTGGCGGTCTCCGAACACGCGCTGATGCTGATGCTCGCCTGTTCGCGCCAGCTCAACATCCAGCACGCCAATGTCGGCGCCGGGCGCTGGCACGGCAACGCCTTTCCGCGCATTTTTGAGCTGCGGGGCAAGACCCTGGGCATTGTCGGGCTTGGCAATATCGGCAAGCGCACGGCGCGGCTGGCCGCGGCTTTCGGCCTGCGCATCCTCTATTACGACATTGATCGCCTGAACGAGGACGAAGAGGATGCGCTCGGCGTGCGCTTCCGCCTGCTGCGGGAGTTGCTCGGTGAATCCGATTTCGTCAGCCTGCACGTTCCCCTGAATGATGGCACGTGGCACCTGATGTCCGCCGACAGGTTCGCGCTGATGAAACCGTCTGCCATCCTCATCAATACCAGCCGCGGGCCGGTGGTCGACGAGGTGGCGCTCACCACGGCGTTGACCGACGGTAAGATTGCCGGTGCCGGTTTGGATGTCTTCGAGCAGGAGCCCCCGGACCCGGACAATCCCCTCTTCACCCTGGATACCGTGGTGCTGAGTGCGCACCTTGCCGGCGGCTCGCGCGAGAGCGGCACGACGCGCGTGCGCAATGCTTTCGACAATGTCGAGCGCGTGGCCCGCGGCGCGGCTCCAATGTGGCTGATCCCGGAATTGCAGGACTGACGCAATGGGGTTCTACAGCCGCCATATCCTGCCGCGCTTTCTCGATATGGCATGTGGCGCCAAGCCCATAGCCAAGCAGCGCGAAAAGGTGGTGCCGTTGGCCGAGGGCAGGGTGCTCGAGATCGGCATCGGCAGCGGCCTCAACCTGCCATTCTACGATCCCGACAAGGTGGAGCGCGTCTTCGGCCTCGACCCGGCCCCGGAGATGCTGCGGATCGCCCAAAAGCGTGACGGCAAGGTGCCTTTCCCGGTGGAGTATGTGGCGCTGGAGGGTGGCGCGGTGCCGTTGGACGACGCCAGCATCGACACGGTGCTGATCACCTACACGCTCTGCACCATCCCCGAGCCCGTGCCGGCTCTCGATGGTTTGCGGCGGGTGATCAAGCCCGGCGGTCGCCTGATCTTCTGCGAGCACGGCAAGGCACCCGACGCAGGCGTCGAGCGCTGGCAAAGCCGTCTCGACCCGCTCTGGGGCCGCATCGCCGGCGGCTGCCACCTGGGCCGCGACATTCCCGCGATCCTCATCGCCGGCGGCTTCCGCCTCGGCGAGGTCGAAAGCATGTATCTGCCGAAGACCCCCCGTTTTGCCGGCTTCAACTATTGGGGCACGGCGGTGCCGGGTTAGGCGAGTCTGAGACCCCTCGGCACCACCGCGCGCTCGACGAGTTCGAAGGTGCCTTGGGCGGCGAGGGCGAGGAGGGCGGCGGGGATGGCGCCTTGCAGGATGAGCGCGGTGTCGTCGAGGCGGATGCCCGTCAGGATGGGCTGGCCGTAGCCACCAGCGCCGATCAGGGCACCGAGGGTGGCGGTGCCGATGTTGATCACGGCCGAGGTCTTGATGCCGGCGAGGATGGTGCGCCCGGCGAGCGACAGCTCGATCAGGCGCAGGCGCTGGCCCGGCGTGAGGCCGAGGGCATCCGCGGATTCGATCAGCTCGGGCGCTATGTTGGTGAGACCCGCATGGGTGTTGCGGATGATCGGCAGCAGGCTATAGAGGAAGAGCGCCGCGATGGCCGGCGGGCCGCCGATGCCGAGCAGCGGGATCATGAACACGAACAGTGCCAGAGAGGGGATGGTCTGGGCGATGCCAGCCGCCGCCAGCAGTACTTGCCCGGTGCGCGGGCGCCGTGCCGCCAGCACGCCGAGGGGCAGGGCGATGACGATCGCGGCGCCGAGCGAGACCGCGACCAAGCCTAAGTGGTCGAGGGTGTTGCGCCACAGGGCCACGAGCCAGCTTTCCTCTTCCGTCTCGACCGATAGCGCCAGGAAATCGGCGGCGACCCGGCTTTCGGGCTCACCGTCGAGCTTCACACGCGCATTGAGCCCGGCCATGGTCGCGGCATCGATGGTTCCGGCCAAAGCGGCAATACCGGGGACCAGGACCGCCGCTTCGGGACGCGTCAGGATCACCGCATCGTAGACCGGGAAATGGCCGAGGTCGTCATCCAGCACGGCAAGGCCGTAATAGGCAATCTCGGCGTCCGTCGAATAGAGGTCCATGGCATCGATATCGCCAGACTCGAGGCCGCGATAGGCGAGGTCGTGGTCGAGCCCGGTGACGTCGGTCTGGGGCAGTCCGTAGCGCTCGCGAAGCGCAGGCCAGCCATCGCCACGGTCGAGGAACTCGTTGCCGAAACCGAAGCTGAGGTCCGGCCAGCCCCGCAGGTCAGAGATATCGGCGATGCCGAACTTTTCCGCCGTCTCCGGGCGCATGCCGATGGCATAGGTGTTGTTGAAGCCGAGCGGTGCGCTCATGGCGATGCCCTTGGCGGCGAGCGCGTCGCGGATCGCCTCGATGCTGCTCAGCGCCGGGCCGCCCTCGTCGGCGAGAATCTCGTGGGTGATGGTGCCGGTATATTCGGGATAGGCGTGGATCTCGCCAGACAGCAGGGCGTCCCAGAGAATGCGTGTGCCGCCGAGCCCGCGCTTGTGCTCGGGCGCGGCGCCGGCTTCGTTGGCGAGGTGCACCAAGATCTCGCCGAGTACCACGGATTCGGTGAAGGTCTTGGAGCCGATGACCACCCGGTCCTCCGCCGCAGCCGGCAGGGCCAGACAAAGCAGGAGAGCCAGGCGCGCGATCATGGTGCGAGCATGCTGCGCTGGGCCGCGACGAAGGCTTCGACGAAGGGCTCCGCCGGCCGCGATACGAGATCGTCCGCCGTGCCGCTCTGGACGACTTCGCCGTCTCGCAGCAAAACGATGCGGTCGCCGAAATAGGCCGCCTCGCCGAGGTCGTGGGTGACCAGCACCACGGTCTTGGCAAGCGAGCGGAAGATGGCGCGCAGGTCGGTCTGCAGGTCGTGGCGCACCATGGGATCGAGGGCGCCAAGCGGCTCGTCGAGCAGCAGCACGTCGGGGTCGAGCATCAGCGC
>CAZKTK010000140.1:0-7600 GCA_964555535.1 uncultured Rhodospirillaceae bacterium | reverse complement strand
GCTCGCGGTCGCGCGTGGTCTCGGTGACGAACAGCAGAATGCCCACCAGCGCCAGGATGCCGAACGGCAGATTGACGAAGAACACCCAGCGCCAAGAATAGTACTCGGTCAGATAGCCGCCGAGCGTCGGCCCGAGGATCGGCCCGATCATGACGCCGATGCCCCAGATGGCCATCGCCTGGCCGTGTTGCCTGCGAGGATAGTTGTCCAGCATCAGGGCCTGCGAAAGTGGCACCAGAAAGGCGCCGAAGCCGCCTTGCAGGATGCGGTAGATGACGATCTCCTGCAGGGAATCCGCAATGCCGCAGAGCATCGAGGTGATCGTGAAGCCGCTCACCGCCACCACGAGCAGCCGCTTGCGGCCGAAGCGCTGCGCCAGAAAGCCTGTCGGCGGCATCATGATGGCGGAGGTGACGATGTAGGACGTCAGCACCCAGGCGATCTGGTCCTGGGTGGTCGACAACGAGCCCTGCATGTTGGGAAGCGCAACATTGGCGATCGTCATGTCGAGCGCCTGCATGATCGTCGCCACCATCACCGACACGGTGATGAAGCGCCGCCGCCAGCCTGTCGCCGGCACGAACGTCGTGCTCGCCGCCATGTCCGACAAGGCTTATTCCAGGCCGAGCTCTTCGAGGCTCGGCAGCCAGGCGAGAACCCGCAGGACGATCTCCGGGATCGGGCGCTCATGGCCTGTATCGATGCTCACCAGCACACTCATACCGACACGCAGGGGGGGATCCGCCGGATCGCGCTCGATGCGCAGACGCACCGGCACCCGCTGCACCACTTTGACCCAATTCCCCGTGGCGTTCTGCGACGGCAGGACGGCAAACTCGGCGCCTGTGGCGGGGCTGAAGCTTGCCACGCGCGCCTGCCATTCGTGATCGGGGTAGGCATCGACACGAACGGTTGCCAACTGCCCCTCGCGGACGTGGGTCAACTGGCCTTCCTTGAGATTGGCTTCGAGCCAAAGATCCGCCGTCTCGACCAGGCTGATGACGGGCCTGCCAGGGTCGACGATGGTGCCGGGGCGCAGGTCCACGCGCCCGATGATGCCGTCGGCCGGCGCCCGGATCACGGTATCATTGAGGTTCAGGATATCCTGGTCGCGCTTGGTGCGGGCGGCAATGAAGCGGGCGAAATTCTCATCCGGCGTATCGGGATTGCCGCCGAGCCTGGCGGAGATCTCTCCCAGCTCGCGCTCCTTCACGGTCACTGACTGCAAGGCGACATCCAAGGCATGCCGCGCCTCATCGACCTTGGCCGCGGCCGCGACATTGCGCTCGGCCAACTGCGTCTGTCGGCGATATTCCCGCTCGAAATAGGCGGCACGGGTCTCGGCCAGCACGACCTCCTCATGCGCCTGCCAATACTTCGCTCTGAGCACGGCGATTTCCGTGCGCACCATGTCGAGCCGCGCCTCGGATTGGGCCAGTTGAATGCGATAGGGCTGATCGTCGATGCGGAAAAGCAGATCGCCCTCGGCAACTACCTGGTTGCTGCTTACCGGCACCTCGACGACACGGCCGCCGATCTCGGCGCTGACCGCGACCTTGTCGGCCCGGACATAGGCATTGTCCGTTTCGATGAAGCGCCCGCCGACCACCCAGTAATGGGCTCCAACCACGGCACCGGCGACAGGAACCACGACCAACAGAAACAAGCGCAGCAGCGCACGCGCAAAGCGCCGCCGGGGCGCGGGTGCCTGCGGCGGCGCCTGCGCAGCCGGCAGCGGCGTGACCGGCGCGGCGGTCTGCTCGACCTTTGCCTCGCCTAAAGCCGGATCAGCCATAGCGCTGTCCTCTGCTGGTCACGCGTTGCTGCACGTCTTGCCGCCTCCCGGTTCCGCCTTTCGCGCCGCCATACATCCGCAACGAGAAAAAACAGTGCGAAATGAATGGGTAATACCCGATTTTTGAGCCGTTATCACGCATGAACACAAAGAGCCGGCCAGACCTCCCGTGGCAGGGACTCGTTACGCACTGGTAATTTTGTTAGCGTTATAACGCTCTTGAGACTGAGAACACAGAATCGATCGCAGGGCTGGAGGCCGGTACCGTGAGTGGCGAATCGATCGGCAATAGGCTTGGAATTGCAGCGCTTCTGCTGGCAGTGGCAGCGGGAATCTCGGGTTTGCTACCATTTCGGCCTGAATTCCTGCCGATGTTGTTTGCCGCCGCCCTGGTCATGGCGACCCTCGCTGCCTTCCTCGGCAGCCGTTCGCACACCATCGCCACGCTGTTCATTTGCATATTTGTGCTGGCTGCCTTGCCTGCGATGCATGGCGCCGACCATGGCATTTTCACTGAGCGGTATCCGGAAACTTGGCGCATCGGCACCGCCGGACTGCTGTTGCTGCCGATCCTGGGCTTATTCGCCCACGCCTTTGGCAACACCACCATGGCGGAGTTCGCCCCGGCCGGATTGAGCCTGTTGCTGGTAGTGCTGGCCCTGATAAATCTGGACCTCACGGCGCCGGTCCATATCGGCGCACTGAGCGCCGATGCGACCCCGGTCTTGCCCGCGAACGAGAACGACCAAGCGGAAGGTGAAGAAAACGCCCCTGCGCCCAAGGCGTGGCAGGCACGGGTCCGGGTCGAGGTTCACAGCAAAGCCTCGATATTCGGCCAGCAGATCCATCACCACGCCGTTTCCGATGCCATCGTGCTCGGGCGCTGGTCGCACGCTCCCGAGCGAGCGGTGTTTTGCGTCGCCCGTGACGGCGCCTGCGAGCTCACGGCGCGAATTTCTCGCGATTCGACCAAATTCGCAGTCGAAGCCATAGACGGCAACGGCCTGTTTTATGCCCCGTCTGCCGATCACGACGACGAGGGCGAACAGCGCAGGGCAACGATCGAGATTATCAGCCCGTTCGTGACGGAATAGGCCATTTGCACCATGCGCCGGCCCGCCCGGCGTGTTGGCATATGGGCTTGGAGCGGATGCGTGACGATGGAGGGTCTTGAGATCATGCCCGGACACTTGAAGGCCATTGCCTTTCTCGCGACCGGTCTCGCCGCCGGCGCGGCCCAGGCACAATCTTTCGACAGCGAGCTTGCCTGGCCTTTGTGCGGGCGCATCAGCGAAGCGCCGCCGGCGGATTGGAGCGCCCAGGACGGCTGCCCCGCGGAGCGCTGGGGAAACCCGGACTTCACCGATCTGCCCCTGTCCTCGACGTTTGGGCCGCGGCTCCTGACATCCGAGAATGAGCGCTATGATTTCCATCGCGGCATCGACATCGGCACTCCCATCGGCACGCCCGTCTTCGCGATAGCCGATGGCGAGGTGGTGATCGCCGGCGAGCATTCCTCCTACTCGGATCCCGTGGTACAGGTTCGCCACTTCCGCCCCGGCGCCACGAGCTGCACCGACGGCGGCTGCTATCACAGCAACAATCTGCACATGAGCGATTGGACGGTCAGCGCCGGCCAGGATGTCGTCAAGGGCCAGCTCATCGGCTACACGGGCGAAAGCGCGAGCGGCTTCGATCACCTTCATTTCGAGATTCGCGACGCCCCGGCCGATGATCCCTATAGCCGCTGGCAGCGCGACGCCATCCATCCGCTTGCGGTGCTTGCCTACGATGATGCCAGCCTGCCGGCGATAAGCTTCCTCGCAGTCGACGACGGCGACCCCCTGGCGCCGGAAGTGCGGGTGGAAGTGGTCGGCCAGCGGCTCGATATCGAGCGTGTGGAACTGATGCTCTATGACAGCGCCGGCGATCTCATCGAACAGCCCGGCAACGACTCCGATCCGCTCGGCTACAACGTGCATCCGGCCTGGTTCGCCATGACCGCGTGGAACCGGCAATACACCCACAAGAACAGCACATCCGTGCCGTGGGCGAGCTTCGGTTATGGCGGCGAGCGCGAGTGTCCCTATCACGCCGACCACGGCGCCAATTACGATGCCAACGTCCACATGGACCAGCAGCATCCGGACGACTTCCACATCGGGCAGTTCAACGGCATCACCGTCCGCACAACCGATTATGACTTTCCGGGCGACTACACCCTCGACCTGACCTTCGAGGCTCTGGTCGGACCTGCTGCCTGCATCGTGGCCGAGGTCGGCTTTACCGACGGCAGCAGCACGAGCGCCGAATGGGGCAGCTGCGGTGGCGGAGGTGGCGGCGGTGGCAGTGGCGGTGGCGAAAACACGGCGCCGGTCGCCGAATCGCAAAGCGTCAGCACATCGCGCAACACGCCGCTCGATATCACGCTTGGCGCCAGCGATGCCGACGGCGATTCACTTACCTACACCATCGTTCAGTGGCCGGCGAAAGGCACCTTGAGCGGCAGCGATGCGGCCGAGGTCTCGATCAATATCCGCAAGGGCGGGGGTGGAGGCGGTGGCAGCGGTGGTGGAGGCGGCAGGGGCAAGCCGAAAAAGTAAAATGTGCATAAAATTGCGCCGTTAGAGCGCCTCCGCTACACTCGCCCAGGCTTGCTAGCGGAGAGAATTTATGGGCCGGACCCTTCTTGTCGCCGTTTTTGGCCTGTCGTTGAGCGCGTGCCTCATGCACCGCGAATACGATCAGGCCCTGGATACCCCCCTTACCGTCGCCAAGGAGGATCTGCTGATCACCGGCGGCGAAGACCGCACCATGTTCGAGCAACAGACCTTCCTGATCGAAGGTCCGCTGGCGCATGAGCGTCAGCTCTACGCGGTTCGCTACATGGGCCTCAACGACAATGCGGACCCGGTTCTGCGTGTTCTGACCCACGATCGCGGCCGCACCGACGTGCCGGTGGAACTGGCGGAGACCGACCGTGTCGATCTATCCGGGTACGGCACGCCGCCCATCACCGTGGTGGTGGTGCAGGCGAGCGACGCTTCGCTGACCTACCGCCTGATGTCCGAAGGCCCGTTCCGGACCACGGTGCGTTGATGCGTATGCGTTCTACCATAGTCGCCCTGGTGGCGGCCCTATCGCTCGGCGGCTGTGCCGCGGTGGCGCTCACGGCCGGCGGCATCGCTGCCGGCGCTGGCGTCAATCACACGCTCAGCGGCATCGCCTACAAGACTTTCAACGACGACCTCGAGACCCTGCGCATCGCCACCCTGATCACGCTTGAGCAAATGGCCATGGAAGTGACCGAGGACACTGCCACGGACGAGGGATGGGAGATTATCGCAGTGGCAGCCGAGCGCGAGATCAATATCGAGCTCGAAATGCTGACGGAGCGGGCGACACGTATGCGGGTGGTGGCCAATGAAGGCGAGATATTCTTCAAGGACAGCGCCACCGCGACGGAGATTATCCTTCTCACTGCGGAAAACCTGGAAGGCTGAGCCATGACCAGCAAGACAGCGCTTCTCGCTCTCGCCTGCACCGCCGCTATCGCTTTTGGCGCACAGGCCGAGGAATCCGAAACGCCGCTTTTCGATGCGCTTTCGGTCGGCAACCAACGAATCGCGCAGGCCCTGTTCGACTCGCAAGGCGACGGTGACAGCGCGCTGACCCTGGAGAATATCGCTCAGTTCAAGGCGGATGGCCTCGGCTGGGGCGCGATATTCAAGACCTTGCGGGCCGAAGGCAGCCTTCCCGGCGGCGCCCGCAATCTCGGCCAGGTTGTCAGCGGCCGCTATCAGCCGCCGCAGGACGAGGACACGATCGCTTTCGACACCGATCCCGAACCCGGCATCGAGCCTGAGCCTGGCCTCGCCGACAGCCTCTCGCCCGACAATCGCAAGATCGCCGAAGCGCTGTTCGCAGCCCAGAAGGACGGCGGCTTGGACAACTTCACCCTGGACGAAATCGCCATGCTCAAGAGCGACGGCGTCGGTTGGGGGCAGGTGTTCAAGCATATGCGGATCGAGGGCGCGGTTCCGGAAGGCGCCCGTAATCTCGGCCAGGTGGTGAGGGGGCATTACCAGCCGCCCGTGCTCGATGTCGCCACCGCCGGCATAACCACAGGCGAAGGCCGCTCGTCGCGGCCGGTCGTGGTCACCACAGGTGCCGGCGGGCGCATCGTGCTCGGCGCGAACGGCGGCGGTGTCGGCGTCGGCCACGGCGGCGGCGTGCCCGGTATCGGCAATGGCAACGCCTTCGGCCATGCCAAGGCGTCGGGCGTCGACTCGCTCGGCATCATCAGCACCGCTGGCGGACCCGGCAACGGCAATGCCTATGGCCATCGCAACGGTCAGGGCAACGGCCATGGCTGGGGCGGCGCCAAGGGACCGAAAGCCCCTTAGCAGCCTTGCCGTATGCTTGAGCTTTGGGCCGCGCTGGGCGTATTCGTCGGCGGCCATATCCTGATTTCCGGAACGCGCCTGCGCCAACGCGCCGCCGGGGCCATCGGCGAGATTCCCTATCTGGCCCTGTTCACCCTGTTCGCCGGCGGCAGCATGCTTTGGGTTGGCCTGAGCTACCGCACCGCACCCTGGTTCGACCTGTGGCAGCCGCCGCTCGGCCTGCGCTGGCTGAGCCTGCTGTTGATGGCGCTGGCGCTATGGCTGCTCGTGGACGGCCTCGGCGCACGACTTCGCGCACGCCCGGCCCTGCCGCCGGCAACAGGCGCGCACGCGGTAACGCGCCAGCCGCTGATGGTGCCCATCGTGCTGTGGGCTGCCGCCCACTTGCTGGTTCGCGGTGACGCGGCAACCATGGCCCTTTTCGGAAGCTTCGCCGTGCTTGGTATCGCCGGCGCGCTGTCTCAGGACCGCAAATCCCGTGCCCGGCATGGCGACACTTGGCAGAGCTATGGCACGACGACGGCGCTGTTTCCCTTCCTTGCCCTCGCCGCCGGGCGCACCCGCCCGAGCGCCACCGGCACCGCCTGGCAGACGAGTCTCATCGCACTCGTCTTGTTGCTCGCCATGCTCTGGTTGCACCCCATGGTCTTCGGGCTCAGCCCCCTTCCCTGATCCATTCCGTCGCGGACATTCCCGGAACACGTATCTAATACCGCAAATATTTCCAAGCCTTACGATTTGTCTTGGCGTATAAGAACAAATCATGTACACGTGACTCGTTGAACCGCTATCCGGGTTGTGAAATAAGAGGGGCAGAGGATGTCGAATCCAGCATTGAGAGTTGTCGAGAAGGACTCGATGGACAAACAGAAAGCATTGGACGCTGCGCTGTCCCAAATCGAGCGGGCCTTCGGCAAGGGCTCGGTGATGAAACTCGGCGACAGCGACAATGTGGTCGAGACCGAGGCCATCTCGACCGGTTCGCTGGGTCTTGATATCGGCCTCGGCATCGGCGGTCTGCCGCGCGGCCGGGTGATCGAAATCTACGGCCCCGAAAGCTCGGGCAAGACCACCCTCGCCCTGCATGTCATCGCCGAGGCACAGCGCACCGGCGGC
Organism: uncultured Rhodospirillaceae bacterium; assembly: GCA_964555535.1. Lineage (GTDB taxonomy): Bacteria > Pseudomonadota > Alphaproteobacteria > UBA7887 > UBA7887 > UBA7887. The sequence goes on along the minus strand of CAZKTK010000140.1, from coordinate 283 downwards.
ACCTGCGCTTTCGTCGATGCCGAACACGCGCTCGATCCGGTCTATGCCCGCAAGCTCGGCGTCGATGTCGACGAATTGCTGATCTCCCAGCCCGATACCGGCGAGCAGGCGCTCGAAATCGCCGATACGCTGGTGCGCTCCGGCGCCATCGACGTGGTGGTGGTCGACAGCGTCGCGGCGCTGGTGCCGCGCGCCGAGCTCGAGGGCGAGATGGGCGATGTCCATGTCGGACTGCAGGCGCGCCTGATGAGCCAGGCGCTGCGCAAGCTGACCTCGTCGATAT
>CAZKTK010000139.1:0-7624 GCA_964555535.1 uncultured Rhodospirillaceae bacterium | reverse complement strand
GACGGCGCGACGGGCTCCTAACCGACGGCAAAAATCATCCCGGTCAAGTGATCGCTTATGGTCGAAATATGCTCTAGAACACTAAATCTCGTTGCGCACGCCGAGGATGCCGGTGGCGGTGGCGATCTCTTCCGTCTTCAGTCGGCGGCCGCCGGAGAGCGCTTCCTCGAACGTCTCGCAGGCCTTGTGACGGGCCAGGCGGCGGGCGATGAGGGTGTCGATATCCTCGCCCTCGGTCGCCGCATGGCCGGCGTGATAGGCCGCGGTCATGATCTCTTCGAACGGCGCACCGATGCGCAGAAGATGGGCGTTCGGGCCGAGCACACGCTCATAGGCCTTGTTGTACCAGAGCAGCAAATCGTCGGCAGTGTAGAGCACGATCACGGTATCGAGGTCGTGCACGGCATCCATGTCGAGCCTGGGCGCCTCGGCATCCGCGTAGCGCAGCACCCAGACCGAGGCCACGCCCGGTGGCAGGGGCAACGCATCGATACGCCCGCCATCAAGCTCGAGCGATGCCGGGCGATTACCCGATACCGCATCGCGCAGCTTCTCGGCCGTCACCTCTACGCCTGCCGCGGCAAAGGCATCGCTCGTCCAGAGCCGGGCGAAATCGCCTGTCCGGCCGTCGCAAATGGCGATCGCCGGCTGGCTCAAAACTGGACCCGCTTGGTCAGGCCGCCATCGACGATGATATTGGTGCCGGTGATGAAGGCGGCGGCGGGGCTGGCCAGGAACACCGTTGCTGCGGCAACTTCCTCGGGCGTACCCATGCGGCCCATGGGATTGCTGGCCAGCGCGGCTTCGTAGACCTCGGTCTGGTTGATGCGGCGATCGTCCCAGACCCCGCCCTCGAAAAAGATGGTGCCCGGCGAAACCGAGTTGGCGCGCACGCCTTTCGGCGCCAGCTCGTTGGCGAGGTTGGAGATGTAGGTGATCAAAGCCGCCTTGATGGCGTTGTAGGGCCGCGCGCCGCCGAAGAACTCGACCGCGGCGATGGACGATATGGCGACAATGGCGCCGGCATCCGATGCCTCGATATGGCCGCGCGCGGCATTGACCGCATTCAGGGTGCCGAGGATGTCCCCCTCGAAAGCCTGGCGCCAGCCCGCCTCGTCCGTGGTCAGGCCAAAGCCCGAGACATTGGCAACCAGAATATCCATGCCGCCGAAGGCCGCGGCGCTGTCATCCGCCCAGGCGGCCACGGCGGCACGGTCGCGCACGTCGAGGGCGCTGCCGCTCGCCCGACCTGCGCCGATGCCCGCCAGCGTCTCCACCTCTGCCGCCACCGCATCGCCATTGCGGGCGCATATCGCCACATCGCAATCCTCCGCCGCCAGCGCGCGCGAGATTGCTTTTCCTATCCCGCGCGTGCCGCCGGTCACCAGCGCACGCTTTCCTGCGAGGCCAAGATCCATTCTTGTTGTTCCTTCTTTTGCGTTCAGGCGCCCTTGGTCGCCGGTTTTCGGGTATCGAGAAAGTCTTCGAACTCGGCTTGCGTCTTTGCCGCATTGGCCTTCATCTGACGTGCCACGTCGTCGGTCTGGATCATGGCCGCCTGCCAGGTGGCAATATGGTTGAGGCCGTCGGCGATGGTGTGATCGCGGGCGTAGTTCAGCATCTCCTTGGTGCCGGCGACAGCCAGCGGCGACTTGGCCGCGATGGTCGCAGCCATCTCCAGGGCCGCGGCGACGGCCGCATCGTGATCCGCGTGCACCGCATTCACCAGGCCGGCGCTCAGCGCCTCCTCGGCGGAGAGCGGCCGACCCGTATAGGCAAGCTCTCGCACCAGCCCGGCGGGCATCAGGTAGGGCAGGCGCTGCAGCGTACCGACATCGGCCGTGATGCCGATATTGATCTCCTGGATACGGAAATAGGCCTCCGCCGAACACAGCCTGATGTCGCAGGCCGAGACAAGGTCGACACCGCCGCCGATACAGGCCCCGTGCACGGCGGCAATCACCGGCACGCGGCAACGGTCGATCACCGAGAAGCTTTCCTGCATGTCGAGCACCGAACGCCGCAGCCGCTCGCCACGCCGTCCCGCGTCACCATCGCTGTCGGCGAAGGCTTGCATGACCCCGAGATCGAGCCCGGCGGTGAAATGGCGGCCCGTGGACGAGATAACGACGGCGCGCACGCTGGCATCGTGGTCGATGGCGTCGAACACGGCCACCATGTCGTGCCAGAACGGCAGGATCATGGTGTTGAGCGCCTCCGGCCGGTTGAGCCGGACATGCGCGACATGGTCTTCGACCGCGAGGGTCAGGGTTTCATAGGACATGCTGGGGCGACCTTATGGGGCAAATGGCGGCGCCGATCATAGCGCATGGCGCCAGATATTGAAGATGACGAAACCCAGCGAGCTGAAGAATCCGATCACAGGCACCCAGAGCGGCACGCACCACAGCCCGGCCGGCGCCGGATCCCGCATCTTGATGCGCCATAACGCCGCATTGACCAGGGCGAAAATAAGCAGCGTGATGACCGATGTCGCCTCGGCCAGGCGCACCAGCGGCAGGGCAACGGCGAGAACCATCACGGCGCCGCCGACGAGCAGGGTGGCGAAAAGCGGCGTCTGCGTGCGCGGGTGCAGCGCCGCCAGCCGCTTCGGCAACCAGCCCGCCCGGGCCAGGCCGTAAAGCACCCGCGATGCCATGATGATCTGCACCAGCGCGCCGTTGATTACCGCCACCGTGCCAATCACCCCAATGGCAGCGGGGAACCGCCCCGTTGCGTGCTCGTAGACCGCGGCAAGCGGCGCTTCGGCCATGGCCAACTCGGCGATCGGCACCACCAGCACCGCAACGCCGGCCACCACGATATAGAGCACCGTCGTGACGATGAGCGTAAGCACGATGGCGCGCGGCATGGTGCGCCCCGGATCGCGGGTCTCTTCGACGACGTTGATCATGTCCTCGAAGCCGAGAAAGGCATAGAAGGCGAGCACAGCCCCGCCCAGCACGCCGATGGCCAGGCCGCTTTCGCCAAGGCTGAAATCGGGCAGCGGCGCTTTTGCCGCCGCGTTGGCGCCAACCGCGACGATGAGCAGCAGGCCGCCGATCTCGAGCACCGTGACGATTGCGGCGAGGGTCACCGATTCCGTAATGCCCCAAACGGCAATGGCCGTAAGCAGGATCAACACGCCGATGATCAATATCCACGGCGGCAAATCGACGAACTGGCGCGCATAGCCAGCGAAGCCGTTGGCGATGGCCGCCGACGAGATGGTGCCCACCGCGACCACCATCAGGCCAATCAACGCTGCCAGCCAGGCGCGCTTGAAGCCGGCATTGACATAGACCGCCTCGCCGGCGCTCTTGGGATAGCGGGCGCTGAGCTCACCGAAGCTGAAGGCAGTCGCAGATGCCAGCAAAGCCGCGACCAGGAAGGACAACGGCGCCAGGCTACCGGCGGTGGCCGCCACTTCCCCGACCAGCACGTAGATGCCCGCTCCGACCGTGGTGCCGAGGCCGTACAGCGCCAACAACGGCAAGGTCAGCGTGCGCCGCAGTGCCGGCGTATCAGGCACGGTCGATCTCGTCCGGCGACAGGCTCACCCGCACCTCACGCCCGAACAGGCGCAGCATCACCACCGCGCGGTCAGCATCGCTTTCGACCGCCAGGATACCTTCGAGGTCGCGCATGGGCCCCGCCTCGATGCGCACCCGTTCGCCCGCCTTGAAGCCGCGCGCGAGCGTATAGTGGCCATCCGCATCGGCGCGCGCTCGCAAGGCCTCCATGACCTCGTCGGCAAGCGGCAATGGGCCGTCCCGACCGCCTACCAGATCGGCCACCCCAAATGTCGAGAGCACCGGCCGCCATTGCTCGCCGCCAAGATCCAGGGCAACGAAAAGATAGCGTGAGAACAAGGGCCGCAGCACCTGTTCACTGCGCCCGGCATGGCGGCGCTGCTTGCGGTAGAGCGGCAGCCAGGCCTGGAAGCCCTGGCGCTCGAGGTTCTCCAGCGCCCGCGCCTCGGCATGGGGACGGGTATGGACCGCATACCAACGCCGCACCGGCTCGCTCACCAGCCGAGCTCCAGGTCGTCCATAGCGATGTCGCCCTGCGATAGATACCAGAGAATACCGACATATTCGTGCATGACCGCCCGGCTGCGGGAAAGGCCGCCGACGCTCGGCAAATAGGGGGCAAGGGCGCCGAGCGGCTGCTGCGGCGGCAAGACCGGTGCCGGCGCATAAGCGCTCACTTGCAGGCCGACATGCCGCAGGCTGGCCGCCATGCGCGCCACATGCGCAGGCGAGGTAACCAGCACCACATGTGATCCGCCGAGACGATCGGCCATGCTGCGGGCCGCTGTCGCCGTCTCGGCGCTGTTGTTGGCATCGGTCTCGATGAGAACCATCGGCCCCGCCAAGCCAAGCTGACTGGCAACGCTGACGGCTTCCGATTCCGCCTCGCCACGCGGACTGCCGCCGATCAGGACCATGGGCAGGCCTGTCTGTTCGGCCAGGGCCTGTCCGGCCACGGCGCGGCGAACGCTGCTTGAAGAGGGCCACCAACCACCTTGCGAATCGGCAAAGACCCCCGCCGTCGGCACTACGATCGCCACGGCATCGCGCACGGCATCCGGATCGAAGCGCGGCGCGGCGTCGCTGAGCGGCCTTTCGATCCAGGCGGCGGTGATCGGCATGCTGAGGCCGAGAAAGGCCACCGTCGCACCGCCCATCAAGACAAAACTCAAGCCCCGGCGCGACCACATAAGCAGCCCGATCAGCAGCAATACCAGAATTGGCATTGGCAGGGTCATCAAGGTTTCCGCGATTTCACGCATGGAAACTGCGCCTCCCATTCGCCGTCGCCGCGTTGCAAGCCGTGGCTCGCTCCCATATGGTGCGAGGGTCCTGACCAGCTAGTGGTTCACCCACACCCCGACATCATGCCTCAGCCCAGCGAAAATGCCGAGTCCAACGGCGAAAGCGCAAGCTTAAGCGCGCGCAAGCGCGAAGCGCTTGCCCAGGCCGAGGCGGTGGCCGGCGAACGCACCCGCTGGATCGCCCGGAACCGCTATTTCTACGACGATCACTATCGCTATCTGCGCTTTCTCGTGCCCGAGGGCTCGCGCGTGCTCGACCTCGGCTGCGGCATCGGCGACGTCATGGCAGCGCTGGCGCCGTCGCGCGGTGTCGGGCTCGACATCAGCCAAGCCATGATCGAGGTGGCGCGCAAGGAGAACCCGCAGTTCGAGTACCATGTCGGCGATGTCGAGAACGCCGATGTCATCGCCGGCCTCGAGGGCCCGTTCGATGCCATCATCCTGTCGGATACCATCGGCAATCTGGAAGACATCGAGGCGACCATCGAATCCCTGCACGCGCTGTGCACGCCGGATACGCGGCTGATCGTGTCGTATTACTCCCGGGCTTGGCAGCCGCTGCTGCGTGTGGCCGAAGCGCTTGGCGGCAAGCAACGGCAGTTGCCGTTGAACTGGCTCAGCACCGATGACATTGCCGCACTGTTGGGGCTCGCGGATTTCGAAGTGATCAAGCGCGAATGGCGGCAGTTATTGCCCAAGCGCTGGCTTGGTCTGGGTTACCTGGTAAACCGCACCCTGGGCACCCTGCCCGGCCTGCGACGCCTCTCGCTGCGCAATTACATCGTCGCCCGACCCCTGCCCGAGCGCCGCTTGCCCGCGGACCTGCCGTCCGCGACCGTGCTCATCCCCTGCCGCAATGAGCGCGGCAATATCGAGACCGCGATTCTGCGCATGCCGCGCTTTTCTCCTGAGCAGGAAATCCTCTACGTCGAAGGCAATTCCAGCGACGGCACCTGGGACGAGATCCAGCGCGTGATCGAGGCCTACCCCGACTGGACCATCCGTGCGGTACAACAGGACGGCAAGGGCAAGGGCGATGCCGTGCGCAAGGGTTTCGATGCGGCGCAAGGCGAAGTGCTGATGATCCTCGATGCCGACCTCACCGTGCCGCCCGAGACCCTGCCCAAATTCTACCGCGCGCTGGTCGCCGGCAAGGGCGAGTTCGTCAACGGCACCAGGCTCGTCTATCCCCTCGAGGACGAGGCCATGCGGCGGCTAAACCTGATTGCCAACCGCACCTTCTCGCTGCTCTTCTCCTGGCTGTTCAACCAACGCCTCACGGACACTTTGTGCGGCACCAAGGTGCTGACCAAGACCCACTACAACAAGATCGCGGCCGGGCGTGCCTATTTCGGCGAGTTTGACCCCTTCGGCGATTTCGACCTCATCTTCGGTGCCGCCCGGCTGAACCTGAAGCTGGTGGAGATCCCCATCCGCTACCAGGCGCGGACCTATGGCGAAACCCAGATTTCGCGCTTCGCCGACGGCTGGCTGCTGCTGCGCATGGTCGTCTTCGCCTGGCGCAAGCTGAAAGCACTTTGAGCGCACTGCTTGCAGCACTCGCCGCGGCGGCCCTGGCCTGGGTCGCGACCGGGGCATTGCTCAAGCAGCTTGCCGCCAAGGACATTCTCGACCACCCAAACGAACGCTCGAGCCACGAGCGCCCGACCCCGCGCGGCGGCGGCATTGCCGTGGTGGCCGTGATACTGCTCGGCTGGCTGCTGCTGGCGGCGGTGGAGATCGCGCCGTGGCGCCTGATCTGGCCGATGGTGGGCTTGAGTGTCGGCCTGGCCCTGGTGTCCTGGGCCGACGACCTGCGCGGCTTGTCGCCGCTGCCCCGATTCGCAGCCCAGCTCGCAGCCGTGGCGATCGCGCTTTCGACCGTGCCGCTCGGCCCGCACTTCCCCGGCCCCTTGCCGCTTTGGCTCGCCTTGGGTGGCGCGGCGCTGGCTTGGCTGTGGTTCGTCAATCTGTTCAATTTCATGGATGGCATAGACGCCATCGCCGGAGTCGAGGCCATAGCAATCGCAGCCGGCATCGGCGCGATCGCCGCGGGGCTAGGGCTGGTCGACGGCACTCCCTGGTTGGCGGCGGTGGTGGCCGGCGCGGCGCTTGGCTTCCTGCCCTGGAACCGGCCGCCGGCACGCATTTTTCTCGGCGACGTGGGCAGTGTGCCGCTGGGCTTCCTGCTGGGCTGGCTGCTGTTGTCACTGGCCGCACATGGGGCCTGGGCCGCCGCTTTGATATTGCCCGCCTATTTCCTCGCCGACGCCACGCTCACCCTGTTGCGGCGAGCGTTACGCGGCGAGAAGCCGTGGCAGGCCCATCGCGAGCATTTCTACCAGCAGGCCGTCCGCAAGGGCGCCAGCCACGGCCGCGTCAGCGCCAGCGTTGCCGTGGCCAACCTGGCACTGTTCGCCTGCGCCCTCGCCAGCCTGCACGGCCCAGGTACGGCCATCGCCGCGCTCGTCGCATCGGTAGTGATCGTGCTGGCACTGTTGTGGTACCTTCGCCGCGGCGCCAGGTGGTAGGCGCCGTCAGTCGCAAAATCCCATCCCGGAGAGAGCATGTCCGATCAGTCCGCCCCCGCCGCTGAGGGCCTTCGTCCCATTGCCCGTGCCCTGTTGTCCGTCTCCGACAAGACCGGGCTGGTGCCTTTCGCGCGCACCCTCGCCGATGCCGGCGTGGCGCTTCTGTCGACCGGCGGCTCGGCGCGCATGTTGCGCGAGGCGGGCCTGGAAGTGACCGAGGTTTCCGACCACACGGGCTTTCCCGAGATGATGGACG
>CAZKTK010000138.1:0-7662 GCA_964555535.1 uncultured Rhodospirillaceae bacterium | reverse complement strand
TGGCGGCCTTTACCACCGGGTGCGGCTCGGGATGGGTTAGGGGCACACCGGGGCTGAGTACGAGGGCGCGGATATCCTGCCACTCGGCCGCCGGCAGGTCCGTAGGTTGGGCGCCCAGGCGCTCGGCTTCGGCCAGGCTGTCGGCACGGTCGTCGCCGGCCAGGACCTCGGCACCGCCGGCAACGAGGGCACGAACGGCCGACAAGCCGCTCCGCCCCAGCCCGAAGACCGCGACGCGCTCGCCCTGAAATTCCATGACCGGGATCATCGCCTCACCTCAGCTTCAGGGTGGCGAGCCCGACGAGGGCGAGGATCAGGGCGATGATCCAGAAGCGGATGACGATGGTTGGCTCTTCCCAGCCTTTCTGCTCGAAATGGTGATGCAGCGGCGCCATGCGGAAGACGCGCCGGCCGGTCATCTTGAATGACGCGACTTGCACGATCACCGAGACCGCCTCCAGCACGAACAGTCCGCCGATGATGGCGAGCACCAGCTCGTGCTTGGTGATGACGCTGATGGTACCCAGCGCGCCGCCGGTGGCGAGACTGCCTGTATCGCCCATGAAGACCATGGCCGGCGGCGCGTTGAACCAGAGAAAGCCCAGGCTGGCGCCGACCAGGGCGCCGCACAGCACGGCCAGCTCGCCGGTGCCGGGCACGGCATGGATCTGCAGGTAGTCGGCAAAGACCGCATTGCCGACGAGATAGGAGATGACGCCGAAACAGGCCGCCGCGATCATGATCGGCACGATGGCGAGCCCGTCGAGCCCGTCGGTCAGGTTGACCGCGTTCGAGGCGCCGACCACCACCAGCATGGCGAAGGGAATGACGAACCAGCCGAGCTGGATCAAAACGCTCTTGAGGAATGGCAGGGCCAAGGCCATGGAAAGCGGTTCCGGCAGCAGCTGGGTGATCCAGGCCGCCGCCACCAGGGCGATGGCGGCCTGGATGATCAGCTTGAGCGATCCGGGCAGGCCGCGATGATGGCGCTGGGTGACCTTGAGATAGTCGTCCGCGAAGCCAATGGCACCGAAGCCGCAGGTCACCAACAGCACCACCCAGACGAATTGGTTGGAAAGGTCCGCCCACAACAGCGTGCCGAACATCAGCGCCAGCAGGATGAGGAATCCGCCCATGGTGGGCGTGCCCTGCTTGGTTTCCAGGTGGCTTTGCGGTCCGTCGTCGCGGATCGGTTGGCCTTCGGCCTGACGCGCGCGCAAGAGGCGGATAAGGCTCGGCCCGACGATGAAGCTGATGATGAGCGCGGTAAGGATCGCCCCGCCCGTACGAAAGGTGAGATAGCGGAACAGATTGAAGACCGCGTAATCCTCGGCGAGCGGCGAGAGTAGGTTGTACAGCACTGTCCTTGCCCTTCCGCTTAAGCGTCGCCATTGGCCGCGAGCGGCATGGTGCCGCCCTCGTCCTCGGCCGCGGCAAGCGCTGCGACCACCTGCTCCATGGCGCTGCCACGAGAGCCCTTGACCAAAACCACATCGCCGTCGCGCAATGTCGCTGCGATCTGCGTTGCAAGCTCGGTCGCGTCCTGTGCATGCAGGCCGCGGCGATGGCCGGCCAAGGCATGGTGTGTCGCTGCCGACAGCGGACCGGCGCAGTGCACCAGATCGATCTCGACGCGCTCCAGATCGAGCGCCAGGGCGGCGTGCAGGCTTTCCGCGTCCGGACCCAGCTCCAACATGTCGCCGAGCACGGCAACGCGTCTGCCGCTGGCGCCGGTCTCCGCCAACATGGCGATCGCGGCACGCATGGATGCGGGGCTCGCATTGTAGCTGTCGTCGATGACGAATACGCGACCGCAGGCGAGGTCGAGGCTCTGCATGGCACCGCGGCCGGTCGGTGGGCTTGCTTCGGCGAAAGCCGTGGCGGCGCGGCCGACGTCCTCGCCCAAGGCATGGACCGCAGCCAATGCCGCGAGGCTATTCAACGCCCAATGGCGACCATCGATGCCGAGCACATAGTCGAAGCAGCGACCGTCGACGGCGATGGAGACGCGGTTGTTTCCGGGCGCGGGCCGATAGTCGAGCAGGCGTGCCGTACAAGCCTCGGAGCTGCCGAAGTCGACGATGCGGGATATGCGGGCCGCGCCGGCGGCCTGCACCAGCGTGCTGAAATGGGGGTTGTCGCGATTGAGCACGGCCGTGCCTCCCGGGGCCATACCGGAGAAGATCTCCGCCTTGGCCGCCGCGATCTCTCCGACATCGCGGAAATGGGCCAGGTGGACAGCCTCCACGGTGGTAACCAGAGCGACGTCGGGGCGGGCGATGCGGCTCAGATGGGCGATCTCGCCGGCATGGTTCATGCCCATCTCGAGCACGCAGAATTGCGCCTCCGGCGGCAGGTTGGCGAGGCTCAACGGCAGGCCGATCTGATTGTTGAGGTTGCCGCGGCTGGCATGTGTCGCGCCGAAGGTGGAGAGCGCGCGGGCAGCCAGATCCTTGGTGCCCGTCTTGCCGACGCTGCCCGTAATGCCGACGAGGCGCGCTGCACTGCGGGCGCGTCCGGCACGGGCGAGCGCGACGAGCGCCGCTTCGGTATCGTCCACGACCAACAGCGGTGCCCCGGCATGGTCCTCCGGCAGGCGCGAGACCACGGCAGCCGCTGCACCCGCGTTCAGGGCTTGGGCGAGGTAGTCGTGGCCGTCGAAATTGGGACCGGACAAGGCGACGAACAATTCGCCGCCGGACAGGCTGCGGCTGTCGATGGAAATGCCGGCGGCGGTCCAATCGCCGTGCGCTATTCCGCCGCACGCGCTTGCCGCCGCCGCTGCCGTCCATGTGGCCGGGCCGGTCACGGCAGCGCCTCGCCGCCACGCCCGAGCATGGCTTGCCGCGCGACCTCCGCATCGTCGAAGGGCAGTTGCCCATCGCCCACGATCTGCATGCGCTCATGGCCCTTGCCGGCAATGAGTACGGCATCCCCGGCGGCCATGTCGGCGATGGCGGTTTCGATGGCGTCGGCGCGGTTGCCGATGTCACGCCCGCCCGGACAGGCAGCCAGAACGGCGTTTCGGATCGCGGCCGCATCCTCGCCGCGCGGATTGTCGTCGGTCACGATGACGGTATCGGCCCCCTCGGCGGCGATCGCGCCCATCATGGGGCGCTTGCCCGCATCGCGGTCGCCGCCGCAGCCGAAAACCAGATGCAGGCGTCCGGCGACGTGGGGGCGCAGAGCGCCAAGCGCGGCGCGCAGGGCGTCGGGCGTATGGGCGTAATCCACCACCACAGGCCCGCCACTCGCATCCCGTGCCACGGTCTGCAGGCGTCCCGGCGCGCCGGTCACGGCAGGAAGGGCCGCGAAGACCGCCGCCGGATCATCGCCGCAGGCGATGGCAAGGGCCGCGGCGCAAAGCAGATTGCCCGCCTGGAAGTTACCCAGCAAAGCCGTTTCGATGGCGTATTGATGCCTGTCGAAGCTCACATCGAAGCACTGGCCGGCGGCGAGCGCGCGGCGATTCGACAGAGCGAGGTCGGCCGGCGCAGTGCCGAAGCTGAGAAGCCGTTGCCCGCGCTCGCGGCATTGCACCGCCAGTGTTCGGCCATGGGCATCGTCGGTATTGACGACGGCACAGCCACCTGCCGGCAGCACCTCGCCGAACAGGCGCGCCTTGGCCGCCATGTAGCTGTCTTCGTCGCCGTGATAGTCCAGGTGGTCGCGGCTCAGATTGGTGAAGGCAGCGGCGCTCAGCACGACGCCGTCGCAGCGGTGCTGGGCGAGACCGTGGCTGGAAGCCTCCAAGGCGACATGCTCGATGCCCGCCTTCGCCAGGGCTTGCAGCGTGGCATGCAGGGCTGCGGGCTCGGGCGTGGTCAGCGACGGGCCGCTGTCGAACCCAGGCGCCCTGACGCCAAGGGTGCCGAGGCTTGCGGCCGGCTCGCCCAGGCGCTCCCAAATCTGACGCAGGAAGGCGACGACCGACGTCTTGCCGTTGGTACCGGTGACGGCGGCTACGATGCGCGGCTGCGGTGCGAAGAAACGCGCCGCCGCGTAGGCGTAGCGGCGGCGGGGCTCGACGTCGGCGACCAGCGGCAGTCCGGCTGCCGCGCAGGCTTCGGCCGCGGCAGGCTCTGCCAGCACCGCCACCGCGCCGCGTTCCGCCGCATCGGCGATGAAACGGCTGCCGTCCGTGCTGCTGCCGGGCAGGGCCGCGAACAAATGGCCCGGCTCTACGAGTCGGCTGTCACTGGTAAGCCCGGTGATCTCCACAGTGATTTCGCCTGTGCGCGTCATTCCCGTGTCGTCGACCACCTCAGAAAGACGCAAGACGGATCTCGGTGCCGTCGGGCGTGACCAGCAGCGGCGGCGATTCCGCTTCGACAAGGGGATCCGCGCGAGGCGGCAATCCGGCCGGGGGGCCGATACGGGCGGCGACGTGCCCGACCACGGGCGCGGCGGTCCAGCCGCCGGTGGCATAGCCGTAGCTTTCCTCGGTGCCCTGCGGCTCGTCGACCACCGCCAGGATCACGTAGCGCGGGCTGTCGATAGGAAAGGCGCCGAGGAAGGAAGACAGCAGACGGTCGCGGTCGTAGCCGCCTGCGCCGTTCTTCTCCGCCGTGCCCGTCTTGCCGCCGACCAGATAGCCGGGGGTGTCTGCCTTGCGGCCGGTGCCGTGCTCGACCACGAGGCGCAGCAATTGACGCACACGAAGGGATGTCTCGGCACTGATGACCCGCGTCCCGGCCTCGGGCGCGTCGCGGCGCAGCAGCGTGGCGGGGCGCATGGTGCCGCCATTGACCAGGGCTGCACCGGCGGAAGCGAGTTGTAGCGGACTGACCGCGATGCCGTGGCCGAAGCCGATCGTGGCGGTATTGATGTCGCGCCAGCGCGCCGGCGTCATCGGTGCGCCGACCTCCGGCAGTGCCACCGGTGCCCGGTCGAGCAGGCCGAAGCTGGCAAGGAACGCCTGCTGATGCTCGCCACCCAGATCCAGCGCCATCTTGGCGGCGCCGATATTGGACGAATGCATGAAGATTTCCGGCACCGACAGCCAGCGGTTCTCGGCGTGGAAGTCGCGAATGGTGAAGCGGGCGAGACGCAACGGCTCGGAAGCGTCGTAGCCGTCGGCAAGGCCGACAATGCCGGCGTCGAGCGCGGCGGCCACCGTGAAGGTCTTGAAGGTCGAGCCCATTTCGTAGATGCCGAGACTGGCGCGGTTGAAGCGGGCATCGCTGCTGGCGCGGCCGGGATCGCGGTTGGGATCGAAATCCGGCAGGCTGACCATGGCGACGACTTCGCCGCTGTCGACGTCGACAATGACGCCGGCTGCGCCCGAAGCGGAATAGGTCGCCATGCTGGCCGCCAGCTCTTGGCGCAGGATGTGCTGGAAGCGGATATCGAGCGACAAAGCGAGCGGCGTGTCCGGATCCGATGTCAGGCGCGCCTCGTGGGCTTTCTCGATTCCCGCCAGGCCGACATTGTCCACGTCGGTGAAGCCGACCAGGTGCGCCGCCGCCTCGCCTTGCGGATAGACCCGGCGTTGCTCGCGCAGGAACTGCAGGCCCGGCTCGCCGAGACGGTTGATTTCATAGGCCTGGCGCGGCGTCAGATGCCGGCGAATCCATACGAAACCACGGTCGCTGGCCAGGCGGAACTGGGTTCTGGCGCGGTCGAGATCGGGCACGATGCGTGCCAGACGCGCGGCTGTCGCGGCCGGTGTGCGGATCAATCGGGCGTCGGCATATAAAGAGTGGGTTTCGAGATTGGTCGCCAGCACGGTGCCGTTGCGATCGACAATGTCGGCGCGCAGCAGAGGCATGCCCAAGGCGGCAGCGGTGCGCGAGCGCTCGGCCGCGCTCTCGAACAGGCTGACTTTGACGAGCTGCGCCGACAGAGCCATGAAGCCGAGCGAAAACAGCACCGCGCCCACCACCAGGCGAGTGCGGGCGATCTCGAGGGCCGTCTTGCCGGCGCCGTCAATGTGATAGGCGGGCGTCGTCATCAGCGCTCCCCTTCGCCGGCATCGGCAACGGTCGTCGCGGCCCAGGGCAGGTCGGAAATGGCCACCACCTTGTCGGCGCCGAGCGGCACCATGTCGAGATGGGTGCCGGCAAGCTCCGCCAGGCGGTCGGGACGGTCGAGGAAGGCCCATTCCGCCTTGAGCACGTGGATCGCCTCATGCTCGGCAGCGAGCTCGTAGGCCAGCCGGGCGTGCTCCGCCTCCAGCGCGGCCACTTCGTATTTGAGCTGATAGAGGGCAAGCGACGCGGCGCCCAGCAGGACCAGGGCGAGCGCACCCGAAAGACGCATCATGCGGCATCCCTCCAGGCTGCGGCCGCGGTGCGCTCCGCGGCCCGCAAACGGGCCGAGCGAGCGCGGGGGTTGGCTGCGACTTCCGCCGCCGTCGGCGTGACGACGCGCGTATGCAGAAGGGCGAAGGAGGGCGCCTGCGCCTCCTTCTGCTCCGCCGCTGCGGGGCTGTGCCGCGACGGCTGCGGCGCGGGCCGTGCCCGGCGGGTCAGGAAGCGTTTGACCAGGCGATCTTCCAGAGAGTGGAACGAGACCACCACCAGGCGGGCGCCGGCGGCCAGCAGCCTTTCGGCGGCGCTCAGCACGCGGCGCAGCTCGCCGAGCTCGTCATTCACGTGGATGCGCAAGGCCTGGAAGCTTTTCGTCGCAGGGTCGCTGCCGCCCCGGTGCGGGGGAAGCGCGCCGCGAACGACCTCGGCGAGCTGTGCGGTGCGGATGAGCGGTGCGTTCTCGCGCGCGGCCACGATGGCGGCGGCGACGCGACGTGCGCGGCGCTCCTCGCCATAGCGGTAGAGAATATCGGCAAGCTCCCCTTGCTCGGCGCCGTTGACCACATCGGCGGCGGTCGGCCCGTCGCGGTCCATGCGCATGTCGAGTGGCCCGTCGGCCTGGAAGCTGAATCCGCGATCGGGCGTGTCGAGCTGCTGCGAGGAAACGCCCAGGTCGAGTACGACGCCGCCGTCGATACGCGTGATATCGTTGGCCGCGAGCAGGGGTTCGAGATCGCCGAAGCGACCTTCGACCATGTTGAAACGGTCGCCGCTCCGTTCCGCCAACGCCTCTGCCCGGTACACCGCCTCGGGATCGCGGTCGATGGCGAGCACGGCGCACGGCGCGGCGTCGAGAATGGCTTCGCTATAGCCGCCGGCACCGAAGGTCGCGTCCACATAGAGGGCGCCCGCTTTCGGTGCGAGGGCGGTGAGAACCTCGTCCAACAAGACGGGCACGTGGCCGGAACGCCGGGAGGGGGACATTCCGGTCACGTGCCGCTCTCCACAGGGCCCGAAGTGCCTGCTTGGCCCTGGGGGCGCCGACGCAGCGCCTGACGGTCGGCTAGGGCTCGGTCGCGAACCTGCTCTTGGTAGGTCTGGAAGCGGACAGGTTCCCAAATCTGAAACGACCTTCCCTTGCCGACATACACCACCGCTTCGGCGATACCAGAATGGGCTCGCAGCGCGTCCGGGAGGATGACGCGCCCGTCCTTGTCCGGCGTGAGGGGGAAGCTCATGCCGAATATGGCCGCCGAAAGGTGATCCTGTTCGTCGGAAAACGGATCAAGGCTTTCGATGTCTTGGCTCAGGTCTTCCATGAAGGCGCTGGTACGGCACTCGATGGAGCTGTTGGAAAGGGCGGGGAAGGCATAGAACGTCGCGCTCTTGCCGAGCACGTCGCGGAACCGGG
>CAZKTK010000137.1:0-7703 GCA_964555535.1 uncultured Rhodospirillaceae bacterium | reverse complement strand
GCCGACCCGGTGGTGGTGCTGCGCGACATGCTCGATCTCAGCCATTGGCTGACCCGCCTCAAGGTCACTCCGGACGCCGCCACAGACCCGGGCCTGCCCGAGGCCGAGCGCGTGCGCGGCGTGGCGCTTGCGGAACGGCTCAGCGTACCGGACCTGGCACGCTGCTGGCAGATATTGCTCAAGGGCCTGCGCGAGGCACAGGATGCGCCGGCGCCGCTGTCGGCGGTGGAGATGGTGCTGGTGCGCCTGGCCCATGCCGCGGACCTGCCCAACCCGGCCGATTTGGTGCGCAAGCTGCAAAGCCAGGGCCCTGCCGCCGCCCCGCAACCCGCAGCACCGGCGGCACCAGCGCCCGGCCCGACGGCGCAAATGCCGCCGGATTTCCCCGCCGCCGTGGCCCTGTTCGATGCCCGTCGCGAAGCGCTGCTGTTCGCCCATCTGGTGCACGACGTGCATCTGGTGCGCTATCAGCCGGGGCGTATCGAGCTGCGCGTGACCGAGAATGCACCGGGCGATCTCGCCGCCAATGTCGCCAGCCGTCTCGGGACCTGGACCGGCGAGCGCTGGGTGGTGGCGCTGTCCAACGAGGCCGGCGAACCCAGCCTGGCCGAGCGCAAGGACGAAGCCCTGCGCCAGCGCCTCGAGGAATTGGCGCAGGATCCGCTGGTGCGCCAAGTGCTCGACGCCTTCCCCGGCGCCGAGATCGATCCGACCAGCGCCCATGTGCGCCACGCCACCGACAAGGAGTAATCGGCGAATGAAAAATCTCGGCAATCTGATGAAACAGGCTCAGGAAATGCAGTCGCGCATGGAAGCGATGCAGGAAAAACTGGCCGAGATCGAAGTCGAAGGCGCCGCCGGCGCCGGACTGGTAACGGCGACGATGACCGCCAAGGGCGAGCTCAAGCGCATACGCATCGATCCCAGCCTTGCCGATCCGGACGAGATCGGCGTGCTCGAGGATCTGGTCGTCGCCGCCTGCTCGGATGCCCGCAGCAAGGCCGAGGCGCTGGCAGCCGAGCAGATGAAAGACGTGACCGGCGGCCTGCCGCTGCCGCCGGGCCTCAAGCTCTTCTGAGCAGCCGTATGGCCGGGGGCGAGATCGAACATCTGGTGCAGGCGCTGGCGCGTCTGCCTGGGTTCGGGCCGCGCTCGGGCCGTCGCGCCGCCTTGGCACTGCTGGACAAGCGCGAGACCCTGCTGCGCCCGCTGGCGGCAGCGCTCGCCGAAGCCGACAGCGCCGTTCACGCCTGTGCGCTCTGCGGCAATCTCGACAGCGCCGATCCCTGCGCCATCTGCACCGACGAGCGCCGTGACGGCAGCCAGCTTTGCGTGGTCGAAGACGTCTCCGACCTCTGGGCGCTCGAGCGCGCGGGGCTCTATCGCGGCCGCTATCATGTGCTCGGCGGCGTGCTGTCGCCGCTTGACGGCATCGGGCCGGAGGATTTGTCCATCGCCCGCCTTGCCGCGCGCGCGGGCGAGGCTGCCGTGACCGAAGTGATCCTGGCACTGCCCGCCACCGTCGACGGCCAGACCACCGCCCATTACATCGCCGACCGCCTCGCCGGCTGCGGCGTCAGCGTCACCGGGCTTGCCCATGGCGTGCCGGTGGGCGGCGAGCTCGACTATCTCGACGACGGCACATTGGGTGCCGCGCTGAAGGCGCGCCGGCCCCTATAGCCCGAACCAGGCCCCCGGATTTTTCACACCCCAATGCACCTGGTAGTCGAGGTCGTAGGTGACCTCCTGGCGGGCGCTCTCGTAGGTCGAGCTGGCATCGAAAACGAACTTGTAGACGGCGCTCTCCGGGACCGTAAAGGTGAAGCTGCCGCTGGCGGGATCGCCGGGATGGACCTTCCAGTTCCAGCCGCTAGGGTCCGACAGCGGCTTGCCGAAGTCGTACACGTAAATCCAAAAGGCGCCGACACGCACCGTGGCCTCATAGTCGATCACCACTTCCTGCCCGGCGACCAGGGGCACCAGCGAGAAGCCGAGATCGAAGCCCTGCTCCCAGCGTGAAATCGGGCCGGTGTCGGTCAAGGTGCCGAAGCCCCAGCTGATATTGCCGCGCCACAGCACCTGATAGGTAGCAGCGATGAGCAGCAACCCCAACCCTATCGACGGGACGACCCAGCGTCTCGTTGCCATGCTTACGCCTCTCTCGTATGGTCCACGCCATGAGTGAAAGTGAGACAAGCTACCGCGGCGTCAAGACCCTGGTCACCGGCGCCGACGGTTTTATCGGCTCCCATCTGGTCGAGCGCCTGGTCGCCGGCGGCGCCGAAGTCACTGCGCTCGCCCTCTACAATGCGTTCGACGGCAGCGGCTGGCTCGACGACCTGTTCGACGACGTTCGCGCCGCCATTCGTATCGAACGCGGCGATATGCGGGACGCCGCCTTCATCATGCGACTCTGCCGGGACCAGGAAGCGATCTTCCATCTCGCCGCCTTGATCGCCATCCCCTATTCCTACGTCGCCGCCCAGTCCTATGTGGACGTGAATGTGACGGGTGCGGTGAACCTGTTGGAGGCGGCGCGGGTCCACAAGCCGCGCCGTATCGTCATGACATCGACCAGCGAGGTCTACGGCACCGCCATCACCAGCCCCATTGACGAAGCGCATCCGCTGCAGGCGCAGTCGCCCTACGCCGCCAGCAAGATCGCCGCGGACATGATGGCAAACGCCTATGCCCTCAGTTTCGGCGTGCCGGCCTATGTACCGCGGCCGTTCAACACCTATGGCCCGCGCCAAAGCGAACGCGCGGTCATATCCTCCGTCATCCGCCAAGCCATCGACCCGCGTTGCGAGGCGATCCGCGTGGGCGATCTGACGCCGACCCGCGATTTCGTTTTCGTCGGCGATACCGCAGCCGCCTTTCTTGCCATGGGAGAGAGCGACGCGGTCGAGCCCGGCCGCGCCTACAATGCCGGCACCGGCACCGCGGTCAGCATCGGCGAGTTGGTCGAACTGGTCCGCGAGAAGACCGCCACCAACAAACCGGTCGAGACCGAAGCAGCGCGCATTCGCCCGAAGGACTCCGAGGTCCGGGCGCTGCTCGCGAACGCGGACCGGTTCACGACCGCGACAGGGTGGACGGCCGGCACGGAGCTAGGCGACGGCGTTGAGCGAACCATCGCCTGGTGGCGCGACCGCGCCGCCGCCGACAAGGTGCGCCGCCACGACGCCTACGTGTTGTGACCCCGCGCTTGTCCATGTATGCGCTCGCGCTGCGGCGGCGCTTGGCGCTGGCCATGAAAGGCGAGTTCGACCCCTACCCGGCAGCCCCTTCCGGGGTGAATCTAAGTCCTTTCGCCGAGCATCGCATTGCCTACGCTGACGCGCCGTTAGCTCTCTCCTGGGGAAATGCCGGAGGCGATGCCGACACCTGGCAAGCAAGCTTACGCGACAAGCTCATCATGCTTTCCGGCTATCGTCGCCCGGAGGCGCCGGTAATGGCGATACAGCGCGGTACGGCGGTAGCGCCTGGCCCCGGTCTCTGCCGCGAGCGCTTATATCTGCGCGCCTGGCGCGGCGCCGACCTGCCGCTCGATGTAGTTTGGCGCGAAGGCGTGGCCGAGCCTGCGCCGCTAATGATCTGCCTCCAGGGCACCAACTCCGGCGCACATCTCAGCTGGGGCGAGGCACGCATGCCGCCGGACCCGGTGAAGATCGCGGCCGGCCTCGATTTTGCGCGCCAAGCCGCGGTACGCGGCTATATCGCGCTGTGTCTCGAGCAAAGGGCTTTCGGCGAGCGCCGCGAGACTTTGCTGCGACCACGCTCCCCAAACCCCTGCATCGATGCGACATTGCATGCCATGCTTCTCGGCCGCTCGCTCTTGGGTGATCGCGTGTCGGATGTCTCTGCGCTGCTCGATTGGCTTGGCGACGGTGCCGCCCCCGGGCTGCCCGCCATGGACCTCGCACGCAGTTATATTCTGGGCCATTCCTCGGGCGGCACTGTCGCTCTGCATACCGCCGCCTTCGACACCCGCATTGCCGCCACCATTGCCTCGGGCTGCATCGGGCCCATCCGCGATACCTTCGCCAGCCGCCGCGACAGCAGCGGCCAGAACATCATCCCTGGACAATTGTTGTGGTGCGAATTGAGCGACGTAGTCGGCCTTGTGGCGACGCGCCGGCTGCTCGTGACGTCCGGCGAACAGGACCATATCTTCCCCTTTTCGGGCGCGTCAGACGTGGTCGCCGAGGGCATGGCAGTCTATCGTTCGACGGGCCACGGGAGCCGCTTGCGCAGTGTCGCCCATCCAGGCGGACACAAGTTCGACGCAGGGCGCGTCTGGCCCGCCTTCGAGGAACTGCTCGCCGATGCCTAGCGCGCGCGTCGTCGTCGCCATCTTCGCCCTGGCGCTGGCGCTGCGGCTGGCCGTCATCTTCCTACTCCATGGGCTCTGGGGGTCGGAGGCGCTGTTGATTGAGGATTCCGGCGCCTATCGCGTGGCCGCTGCGGAAGGCCTGCGCCGCGCAGACGTGATGCCAGGCTATCTCGCGGTGTTGCGAGCATGTGAAGCCCTTCTCAGCGCCGACCCGCTATGGCCGGTGCTTGTCCAGGCTGTCATCGATTCCCTGAGCTGTCTGGCGATCGCCGGTATGGCGGGAACCCTGGCCCCGCGTTTGGCTGCCCCGGCAGGCGTTCTTGCCGCACTCAACCCGACACAACTGGTGATGACCTCGTTGGTCCTTACCGAGACGCTGTTCCTGTTCTTCTGCACTCTCGCCCTTTGGGCCGCCCTGGCCTGGTTGCGTCAGCCGCGCTGGCAACTGGCCCTTGCCATCGGCCTGGCGCTGGGGTTGGGAATCCTGACGCGCGCGATGCTGCTGCCGTGGGCATTGGTGTTGCCGCTATTCCTGCTGGCAGCGGCGGCGATCGCCCGCCGGCCGGTGCTGAGCGCCTTGCCGCAGATCGCAGCCGGCGGAGCGGTGATCGCCTGCCTTGTTTTGCCGATCGCCTATGACAACCAAGCGCGCTTCGGTGGTTTCGGCCTGTCGAGCCAGGGCGGCACCCACGCCTTATTCTGGCTGGTGCCGCTGGTGCTCGAAAGCGTCGACGGCACGCCCCATGCCGAGGGCGCGGCGCGCATGCAGGCGCGCTTCGCCGAGAGCATTGCTAGCGACGGCGGTCCTTTCGCGCGCTCCCGCGCCATGACGGCGGCGGCGTTTGAGGCGCTTGGCGAGCTCGGCCCGCTGCCGCTGGCCAAGGCCTGGGCCTATGGCGCGGCGATCAACGTGTTCTCGCCAGCCATCATCCTGGCGAGCCCGGTGCGCAACCTGCCGCGCACGGGATTCTTCGCCACAGACGGCGACAGCAAGTTCGACAAGATCGTCACGTTCCTCTTTCGCAACGACAACGCCACCTATGCCTGGCTCCTGCTCATAGGCGCGGCGGGCACCTTCGCCTTGCGCTTCGGCCAGGCCTGGGGGCTGTGGCGTCTGCTGCGCTCAGGCGACCGCGTGGTGTTGGTCTCGACACTTCTGCTGCTGGCCTGGATAGGCTTCGTGCTGGCGATCAACGGGCCAATCGCCTCGGCCAAATACCGCTCGCCGGCGGAAGCCGCCTTCCTGGTGCTGCTCGCCGCCGGCTTGCCGCGGAAATCCGACCATGGTTGAGATACCGCGTCTGACCCTCGGCACCGCCCAGCTCGGCCCCGCCTACGGCATCGCCAATCGCGAAGGCCATCTCGATGACACGGCCGCCGATGCCCTGCTTACGGCCGGCTGGGAGGTGGGCATGCGCTGGCTCGATACCGCGCGCGCCTATGGCGAATCGGAAACCCGCATCGGAGCCTGGTGCCGCGCGCACGGGCATCGCCCGACCATCGTCACCAAGATCGCAGCGGGCGAGCCCGTCGCCGACGAGATCGACAGGAGCGCCGCGGCACTGGGGCAGGACCCCGCCTATGTGCTGGCGCACCGCTCCAGCGACCTCGAGGACACGGCCTTTCACGATGGTTTGCGGCGCGCGGTCGATGGGGGCCGCATCCGCGCCTTCGGCGCCTCGGTCTATACGCCCGAGGAAGCGTTCGGCGTGATCGAGACGGACGGCGTCTCGATGCTGCAACTGCCATTCAACATCCTCGACCGTCGCATGGCGGATTCGGGCCTGCTTGCCGAGGCAGGCAAACGCAACGTGATCGTGCTCGCCCGCAGCATCTATCTGCAGGGGGTGCTGCTGATGCCCCTCGATGCCTTGCCCGATCACCTTGGTCGGTTACGTGCCCCCCTGACCGTACTGCGCGCGCTTGGCGCCGACATGCAGGCCCTTGCCTTGGCAACGGCCTTAAACGAACCCGGCATCGCCAGTTGCGTCATCGGTGTCGAGACGCCGGCGCAGATTGCCCAGCTCGCGGCACCGTCCCCGATAGCCCCGGCGATGATCGCGGCCGCCATCGAGATCGGGCGCGGCCTGCCGGAAGCGCTGATCGATCCGTCTAGATGGCCCCGCGCGCAATGAAGGGCGGGTTCTCGAAGCCGGGCTTGGCATAGAGGAACGCGCTGCCGTCGAGGGTGGTGACGCTGCCGCCAGCGGCGGCGAGAATGGCGTGCCCTGCGGCAATGTCCCATTCCATGGTGCGGCCGAAACGAGGGTAGAGGTCGGCCTTGCCGCAGGCGAGCACACAGAACTTGGCAGACGAGCCCGCACGCACGCACTCGCCCACGCCGGCCTCGGCCAGCCAGGCGTCGGTTTGCGCATCGCCGTGCGAGCGGCTGGCGACGGCAATGGGATTGGCGGCGGGCACCGGCCGCGCCGCGATCGCCCGGCGTTCGCCGTCAACAATTCGCCAGGCGCCTTTGCCGACCACGCCGAGATAGGCCTCACCCTTTGCCGGCAGGTCGATGACCCCGAGCACGGGAACGCGGCTCTCGATCAGGGCGATGTTGACCGTGTATTCGTTGCGCCCGGCGATGAACTCGCGCGTGCCGTCGAGGGGATCGACCAGCCAGAAGCGTTCGCCGATATCGGGCACGATGCCCGCGGCGACGCTTTCCTCGGCAATGATGGGTATGTCAGGGGCCAATACCGACAGGCGTTCGACGATCAAGGCGTTAGCGGCCTCGTCGGCCTCGGTCACGGGCGAGGCATCGGATTTCTCGCGCACCTCGATCCCGCGTGCGCGTATCTCTTCGATCAGCGCGCCCGCTTCGCGCGCAATGGCCAGAACGGCGTCGTTATCCATGCTTCGAAAACCTGCGATCGACGTGCTCCAGCAGGGCTGCCATGCAGGCCGCGATATCGGCTTCTGCCGTATCGACGACGAGGTCTGGCGCGTCGGGTGCCTCGTAGGGCGCCGAGACGCCGGTGAACTCGGCGATCTCGCCGGCCCGGGCGCGGGCATAGAGGCCTTTCGGGTCGCGGCCCTCGCAGGTCGCCAGATCGGCCTTGACGTAGACCTCTTGGAAGGCGCCTTCGCCAGCCAGGCGCTCGGCCGCGGCGCGGGCGCGCGTGCGGTCGGCCACATAGGGCGATATGAAGGCCGTGATGACCAGCATGCCCGCATCGGCGAAAAGCGCCGCCGCCTCGCCGACGCGGCGGATGTTCTCCGCCCTGTCCTCGGGCGAGAAGCCGAGATTGGCGTTGAGACCGGCGCGCACATTGTCGCCGTCGAGCACATAGACCTGATAGCCGCGCCGGAACAGCTCGCGCTCGCAGGCCTGCGCCAGGGTGGACTTGCCCGAGCCCGAGAG
>CAZKTK010000136.1:0-7707 GCA_964555535.1 uncultured Rhodospirillaceae bacterium | reverse complement strand
TCACGCTTCTTGGCTTCGTCGATCCAGGCTTCGGACAGCGGGTCGCGCAGCGCCGCCGAGGGTGGCCAGAGCACGCCCTTGCCATCGGGATCCCAGGCCAGCATGGGCGGATGGCCCGGCACCTGCAGGCTGTCGGGCAGGAAGACGATGGGCGCCTGCAGGCCCTTGGCGCCGTGCACGGTCATCACGCGGACGGCGCCGCCGCTGCCGATATCGAGATCGCGCTTGACCACCACGTCGCCGGCCTCGAGCCAATGCAGGAAACCCTGCAGGCTCGGCAGATGCGCGCGCTCGTAAGCCAAGGCCTGGGCCAGCAGCTCGTCGAGCGGGTCGGTGGCCTCGGGCCCGAGGCGCGCAAGAATGGCGCGGCGGCCAGTGTTTCGGCTCAGGGCTTCGGCGAACAGCTCATAGGGCGTCACCTGATCGGCCTTGGCCAGGAGGTGCGACAGGGTATGCACGGCGACGCCCCAACTGGCCTTGAGGTTTTGGCGGCCTTGCAGCACCTGCCACAGGCTGCGCTCGCCGCGGCCATAGGCGAGCGAGAACAGGTCGTCGTCGTCGAGGCCGAACAGGGGGCTCTTCAAGGCTTCGGCCAGGCTGAGATCGTCTTCCGGCAGCAACAGGAAGCGGCCGAGGGAGAGCAGGTCCATGACCGCGATATGGTCGGTGAGCACCAAGCGGTCGATGCCGGCAACGGGCACGTCGCGCTCCTTGAGCCGACGCACGAGCTCGTCCATGAAGGCATTGCGCCGGCGCACCAGCACCATGATGTCGCCCGCCTCGATGGCGCGGCCGTGGGAGTCGAGCCGCTCGCCGCCATCGCACATCGCAGCGATTCGCCTGGCCAGGAGGTCGGCGAAGCGGCTTTGCGGGCTTTCGGCATCGGCGCGCTCCACGGGCGGCTTCCAGGGCGCCGGCGCATCCTCGGGCTCGGCTTCGACCGGCGCCCAAAGCTCCACCAGCCCCGCCTGGCCGAGGCGCGCGGATTCGTGCGCTATCCGGTTTTCGCCAAAGAGCAGACCGTCTTGCGCCGCCTCGTCCTCGAAGGCGGAATCCACCGCGTCGAGAACCGCGGTGGTGGAGCGGAAGGAGACGTCGAGGGGCACCTGCTGCCAATCGCGCTCCGCGCCTTGCACGCGGGCGCGGAACGCCTCGCGAACGCCGGCGAAGATGCGCGGGTCGGCGCGCTGGAAGCCGTAGATCGATTGCTTGGCATCGCCGACGCCGAAAATCGTGCGCGGCACCTCGCGGGCGCCGGCGCCGGCGAAGAACTCTTCCGCCAGGGCCTCGACCACGGCCCACTGGTCCGGGTTGGTGTCCTGGGCCTCGTCCACGAGAATATGGTCGAAGCCGCCGTCGAGCTTGTAGAGCACCCAGGCGGCACGGCCGGCGCTTGCCGCCAGCAGATCGCGGGTGCGCAGAACCAGGTCGTCGTAATCCAGCCAATTATGCGCCCGCTTGTGCTCGTCATAGGCTTCGAGCAGGGCACCGGCGAAAGTGAGAATTGCCTCCGTGGTCTCCGCAACGGTGGCGCTGCGCACGCGTTCGTCCAGTGCCAGCAGGCGCTCGGCCTCGGCGATGAGAGGCTCTTCGGCGGCGGCGTCCACCTTCTTGGTGAGAAGTTTCGCCCGCAGCTTGCCGCTTTTGGTGAAAAAAGCCGATCGATAGTCGGACAATTGCTCGTAGCGGGCGGCGGCATCGGCGAGGGCCAGCCAACCGGCGATGATTCCGCCGCGCTCGGCATCCGTGGCGGAGCCTTCCGTGAGAGCGGCTGCCGCTGCGCGCAAGGCTTCGCGATCGAAAGCGCTCTCTTCGCAGGCCCCGGCGTTGATGCTCTCTGGTGTCTCGCCGGGCGCCAGCCCAAGGCGCTTTCGCAGGCCGTCCAGCAGGCCGCCGAGCCCGCCATGGACGATACGCAGGCGCGCCAGGCGGCCTCTTTCGCGGGTCAGCTCGGCGAGCAGCTCGGCGAGGCGCGTCTCGTGCACATTGCGGGTGATCACTTCGAGCGCGCGGGCCATGGCATCGCCGCCGTCCGGATCGATGCGCGCGATCAGCTCTTCGCGCGCGGTGCCGAGCAGCTCCTCCGCCGAGCGCTCGTCGACCACCTCGAAATGCGGCGGCACGCCGGCCTCGAGGGGAAAGCGCGCCAGCAGCGCCTGACAGAAAGCGTGGATGGTCTGGATGCGCATGCCGCCCGGCGTTTCCAGCACCGCTGCAAGCAGGCGGCGGGCGCGCTGCATCACATCGGGCGAAGGCGCACTGCCGGTCAACGCAGCGAGTTCCGCTTCCAGCTCGGCCGCAGGCATGGTGGCCCAGGTGCCGAGCCTGAGCGCCAGCCGGTTGGCCATTTCCGCTGCCGCCGCCTTGGTGAAGGTGAGGCAGAGAATGCGAT
This sequence comes from uncultured Rhodospirillaceae bacterium, assembly GCA_964555535.1. Taxonomy (GTDB): domain Bacteria; phylum Pseudomonadota; class Alphaproteobacteria; order UBA7887; family UBA7887; genus UBA7887. The sequence continues at coordinate 5,315 of CAZKTK010000136.1, read as the reverse complement.
TGGGCGGGGTTGCCGTCTCCTCGCCGCCGAGCATCAGGCGCAACACGCGGTCGGTGAGCACTTTGGTCTTGCCGGTGCCGGCGGAAGCCGCGACCCAGACCGATGCGGCGGGATCGGAGGCGGTGCGCTGGGCGGCGTCGGCGCGGGCGATGCTTTCGCTCATGGCCAGGCCTCGCGGTCCAGCGCCGACCATTCGCCGACCCTGGCGAGATGCTCGTAGTCGCTATAGCGCGGCGCCGCGGCCGGGGTGGGGCGCGCCACATAGGGGGTCTCTTCGCGGTCGAAGGCGGCGACCAGCTCGGCAAGCCCGGCCCGGGCTTCCGCCGCGAGCTCGCCCGCATCGCTCTTGAGGCTGCGAATCTCGCCGGCATCGCCGCCGCTGCCGAGCCGCCAATAGGAGAGGGGGCCGAGGCCGCTGACGTTGAGGTTCGGAAAACCGCCGGCAAGGGCAATCGCGGCTTCCAATGGCAGTTGCGGCGCAAAGCCGGCGACGACTTCGGTCTCGCTCGGCACGCCGCCGGTCTTGTAGTCGATGATACGCGCTGCGCCGGCCCTATCGATATCGATACGATCTGCAATGGCGCTCACGGTAAAGGGCGCCGCTGCAGGGAGTTCGAGGTGGCCGGTGATCTCGGTGTGGCTGGTCAGGCCGGCGGCGCGGCGCTCGCCCTCCTTGGCCAGGAACCAGTCCGCGATGCGCTCGAAGCGCGGCCAGAGAAACGCCCAGAGGCCGGGATAGGCCTCCGCCTCGGCCATGGCACGGCGACCGATGTCGCGCAGGCGCTCTGCCGCGTCGGCAGGCAGGGGGCCGCTTACCTCGCTAACGAATTCGTGCAGGGCGTGGTGGATAAATTGGCCGAATTGGGCCGGCCCCAGCGCGGCATCAATCGGGTCGAGGGGGCTAAGGCCGAGGATGTGGCGGGCGTAGATATCGTAGGGATCGCGCATCCAGCGCTCGATGCGGGTGACGGAGAGCTTTCTCGGGCGCGCCGCGACGGGCGGGCACGGTTCCGGTGGGGCCAGGGGCCGTGGCGGCTCGTCCGGCATGTCGAGCGCCGTGTGCCACTGCATCCACAGCGGGTCGCGGATGATGTCGGCGCCGCCCGCGCCGTCCAGCACGGTGTCGAGCCGTACCAGCCAGCGCGACGGCACCGTCGGCGTGCCCTCCGCCTTCTGGGCCCGGGTCAGCACCGCCTCGGGCGCGCAAAAGAGCTGCGCGAAGTCATGGGCGGCGAGGCCCACGGCGCGCTCCGGCAGGGGCAGGCCGAAGGCCTTGCGCATGGGCCGGCTCAGCCAGGGGTCGGCGGCAACCTCGCCGGGCCAGCTCGCTTCGACCAGGCCGCCGAGAATGATGCGGTCGGCATGCTGCAGGCGCGCTTCAAGCGGTCCCCAGATGGCAAGGCGCGGATGCACGCCCGACCGCGGGCGCACCACGGCGCGCGCCAATAACGCCTCGATCAGCGCCGGATACTCGGCGGCGGCGATAGGCTGCAGGCCTTCTGCCGCGGCCAACAGCTGCTCGAAGAGGGTTGCCGCGGCGTGGCCGGCCTCGCCCTGCCACAGGGCATTGGCGCCGTCTCCCAAGTCGTCGCTGGCCAGCCATTCTGCAAAGGCGAGGTGCTCACGCACCAGGTCGGCAAGGGCAACCGGTTTCTTGCGCTTGAGCCGGCGCAGAAGGGGCGAAGCCGCCTCTTCCAATGGTTTCAGCCAGGTGCGCAGGCCCTTGTGCTTGCCGAGCGCACGGCGCAGGCCGGCAAAGCCCGGACCCGGCCGCGGTCCGCGCAGGCAGGCACGCTCCAACTCGCGCGACCGGGCGCGGAACGCCACGCGCTTCTCGGCGCCTGCCGCCAAGGGGTGCTTGAGCAGGGAGAGCAACGGCACCGGCGCCAGGTCTTCCTGCAAGGCGTCGAGGGACAGGCGCAGAAAAGTGCCTGGCATGGTTTCGGCAAGCGGTCGGCCGGCGGAATCGTCCACGGCGATGTCCCAGCGGCCGAGCTCGGCCCGCACCCGCCGGGCGAGATCGCGGTCGGGCGTGACCAGGGCGGCGGTGCGCCCCGGCGTCTCCAGGGTTTCGCGCATGAGCAGCGCGATGACCCCGGCCTCGGCCCGGGAATCGTCGCATTCGATGCGGCTGAGCCCGTCGCTTGCCGCCGCCGCGTCGAGATGGCGGAGATCGGCCCAGGCATGGGCCGTGGCCTCGGGCCGCATGACCTCCCGCGCCAGCGCCAGACGCGCCGCGTCGCCCTTGCCGCCCCAGGGGAGAACGTCCGCGCGCGCCACGTCCAAGCGCTCAAGCAGTTGCGCCATGCCGAATTGCGGATGCGTCTCGCCGAGTGCCGCCCAGCTGTCGTCGTCCAGGCCGCTGTCGAGGCCGGGCAGGACCACCCGGCCCTGGGGCAGGCCGGCGACCACGGCAAGCAGGTCCGCTGTGGCGGGCACGCTGCCGGTGGAGCCGGCGGCGATGACCGGCGTTGCGGGTGGGCTCTCCTGCCAATGGGCGGCTAGAGCGCCCAGCATGCGGTTGCGCCGCTCCGCCGGGTCGATGCCGTGACGGCTCGCGAGCAGGCTCGGCCAGGCCTCGGTGACGATCTGCAGAAAGCGCAGGGTCTGCTGCCAATGTTCGGCAAGATCGCCCTCCACCAGGTCTTCCAGGCCGGCGAAATCGAGGCGCGCGGTCTGCACCTGGTCGATCAGCCGCGCCAGCTCGCCGGCAAGGCGCACCGCCTGGCCCTGGTTGGAGCGGGCGCCGGCGCGGCCCGATTCCCATTGGCGGATCAGTTGTGCCAGCAGCAATTGCCGTTCGAGATCGCCAATCGCGGGCGGGCAGTCCAGTGCCACGGCACCGGCAATCTCATCTTCGCCGAGAGCCAGCTCGTCCTCGTCGACATCGCCGATGGCCCGCATGGCCGGCAGCAGCATCGGCCCGCCGCTGCGGCGCAGGAAGGCCTCGCGCAGGCTGCGAACGGCGCGCCGGGTGGGCAGCAGGATGGTGACGGTGCTCAAGGAGAGCGGTGTGTCCCCGTGTTCGGCCAGCACGCCCTCGGTCAGGGCATCGACAAAGGAGACGCCGGGGGAAATCGTGAAGATGTTTCCCGGCCGTGCCATGCTCAGCGGATCTCCGCCAGTCTTTGCTCGACTGTCTCCAGCGCCGCGGGCGTGCCTACATGCAGCCACTCGCCGTCATGCACGATGGCATGGAGGCGGCCCGCCTCGGCGGCCTTGTCATAGAGACGGTTGAGCGAGAAGGCACCTTTGGGGCAGCCGGCGAAGAGCCTCGGATGCAGGATCTGCACGCCGGTAAACAGAAAGGACGCGATCTCTCCCTCGCGGCGGCGGCGCACCACGCCGTCGGGCGAGAGCACGAAATCGCCGCGGCCGGAATAGCCATAGGCGCGGACGGTGGAATGGGTCAGCAGCAGCGCATCCATGCGCTCGTCGCTCCAGGCCTGGGCCAGGCGTGAGAGGGCGGATTGCGGTCCGTCGAGCATGACCACGTCGCTGTTGAGCACGAAGAAGGGCGTCTTGCCGAGATGGTCAAGCGCGTTGGCGACACCGCCGCCCGTATCGAGCAGCTCGGTTTCGCAGCTGATCGTGATCGCCGGTGTTTCGCGGCCTGCAAGGTGCGCCTCGACCCGTTCGGCAAGGTGATGGGTGTTGACGACCGCGCGTCCGATACCGTCGGCCGCAAGCCGGTCGAGCGCCTGGTCGAGCATGGTCGCGCCATCGACCACCACCAGGGGCTTGGGCAGGGTGTCGGTGATCGGACGCAGGCGCTCGCCGCGCCCCGCGGCCAGCACCATCGCGGTATCGGGTAGCGGACTCATGGCTGCGGTGCCCGGCGCAGCGGTGGTGGCAGGTGGCGGTCGTACCAGGCGCGCACCTCCGCCATGGCGGGGTGGGCGAGATCGCGTTCCAGCAGGCCCCAGACATGGGGGATCATGGCGAGATAGGCGGGCTTGCCGTCGCGCTTCCAGAGGCGCGTGAAGATGCCGATGATCTTGCTGTTGCGCTGGCCGCCGAGGATGGCGAAGGCGGCGCGAAAGGCTTCCGCGTCGAGATCCGGCCTGGCCGCGAGGTAGCGCTGGATCATGGCCTCGACAAGGTCCAGGGGCACGTCGCGCCGGGCGTCTTCCAGCAGGGAGACGAGATCGTAGGCCAGCGAGCCCGCCAGGGCGTCCTGGAAATCGAGCAGGCCGACGCGGGCGAGGCCCTCGCGCTCCGGCAGCCACATCAGATTGTCGGCATGGTAGTCGCGCAGGACCGAGACCGGCGCTCCCAGCGCGGCCTGAGGCAGCACGGCGCGCCAGGACGCGTGATAGGCATCGCGTGTCGCCGCATCGGGCGTGGCGCCGAGGGCGGGCATGTACCAATCGGGTATCAGGTCGGCCTCGGCGAAATAGGCCGCCTCGTCATAGGGCGCAAGCCACGCAGGCGCTGCGCCGCGATGCAGGTCGATGAGCACATCGATTGCCGCGGCGTAGAGCGGCTCGGGATCGGCGCCGTCGTTGAGGACCCGCGTATAGGTGTCATCGCCGAGATCCTCCAGCAGGGCCAGGCCGGGGCCGGCATCGGAGGCGTATACCGCCGGGGCGCTGTAGCGGCATTCCCGCAGATACAGGGCGACGTCGACGAAGGGGACCACGTCTTCCGGCGGCGGCGCATCCATCAGCACCGCGGTCTCGCCGTCGCGGTGCAGACGCTCATAGCGCCGGAAAGAGGCGTCGCCCGCCAACAGCGCCCGTCGGGCTGTGCCCCAGCCTGCGCCATCGAGAAAGGTCTCGACTACCGTGTCGCGCCCGCTCATGCGCGCCCTTTCCGCCGCTGCAGGCGGGCCCGGCGCCCGCCATCGGCAAAAGCGAGCTCGATATCGAGCCGTGCCTCGGGCAGCAGCGCCTCGACCCGCTCGGGCCACTCCATCAGCACGATGCCCTCGGCCAGGGCATCCTCGATGCCGAGTTCCCAGAGCTCATCTTCGTGGTCCAGCCGATAGACGTCGTAATGCCACACTGCGCAGGGTGCGAGGTCGTAGGTCTGGACCAGGGTGAAGGTGGGACTGGGCACGTCCTCGGTTCCGCCGAACGCACGAATGAAGGCCCGCGCAAAGGTGGTCTTGCCGACTCCGAGCGGCCCGCGCAGGGCGATCAGGTCGCCCGCGCGTGCGCTCGCCGCAACCTTCGCCGCAAGGGCGGCGAGGGCGGTTTCGTCGGCCAGTTCGTAGGTCGCGCACATCGGCATGGTTGTACCATGGCGCAACCGGCTTCGCTAGAGCGTTTCACGTTTTGACGGAACCATATCCTGCGTTTGCGAGGAAGTTG
>CAZKTK010000135.1:0-7726 GCA_964555535.1 uncultured Rhodospirillaceae bacterium | reverse complement strand
AGTTCCTTGTAGTCGTCCTCGGTCAGATGGCGCAGATCGTCCGGCGTGATTTGTTCCGCCTCGAAGGCTTCAGCAAACGTGCCGAGATCCCGCACCTCCAGCCATGCCCGAATGTCCGACATCCCTCGTCTCCCCGGCAGCGACTATACACCAATCGCCGTCAAACCAGAGCATCGGCAACCGCAGTGAGAATGTCCGTCCCCGCAGGGTATTTCGCGATATCCGCAGCGCCGCCCTCGCTCTCGGTCCATTGCCAGCGGACCATGCCCTCGACATCGATCAGCACATAACCGGAGCCGGTGAGGCCGTGCGCCTTCTCGAAGGACTTGTCCACATCGGTCATCTCGAAGCCGTCCTGGCGGTTGAGAGCCGCGTTGAGGCGGATGAGCGGAACCGGCGACGGCAGCTCGCCGGTAGGATTGAGGCGGAGCGTCATGGCCGTGACGGGGTTTATCCTGCGCGGCCAATCGGTCTTGCCGAGCGTGACCTTGCCTCGCGGCAGACCGAAGCGCCGATGGGTCTCCCAATCGGGGTCGACCGCAAGCGCCATGCCGAGCCCGAGGCGTCCATAGTAGACGCGCGCGCGTTTGAGCTCCGTATTGATGACGGCGAGACCTTCCACGCCAAGCTCCGCAAGTTTTTCGGCATAGCCGTTCATCTGCACCACCTGGCGGCGGCAGAACGGGCAATGCAGGCCGCGAAACAGGCCAAGCAGCAGCGCGGTCCTGCCGACATAGTCCCCGAGAGAGATGTTACCTTCCCGATTGATCGCCGCGACAGCGAAATCCGGAGCCGGGCCGCCAACCAGGCTTGTCACGCTCAGACCGCAGCCGGGCCCGGGAAGCGCTCGCGCAATTGTTGCTTGAGCACCTTGCCTGTTGGATTGCGCGGGATCTCGTCGACGAAGGCGACGGCCTGAGGCAGCTTGAAGCGGGCGAGTTTGCCAACGCAGAAGCCCAGCACATCGTCCTCTGCCAGGTTGGCTTCGCTCGCCACCACGACGGCAAGCGCGCGCTCCCCCCACTTGGCAGAGGGCTGGCCGATTACGGCAACTTCCTTGACCTTGGGATGGGCCAGGATGACGTTCTCTATCTCCGCCGGATAGACGTTCTCGCCGCCCGAGATCAGCATGTCCTTGAGACGGTCCTTGATATAGACGAAGCCGTCCTCGTCCATACTGCCGATATCGCCGGTGTGCAGCCAGCCGTCGCGCAGGGTCTCGGCAGTGGCGTCCGGCCGGTTCCAGTATTCCTTCATGATGTGGCGGCCGCGCAGGATGATCTCTCCCGTCTCGCCAGGCACCGTGTCCTCGCCATCCGGCCCGACCACGCGCAACTCCGTGTGGAAGAACGGCTTGCCCGTGGAGCCGGCATGGCTTGCCGCATCATCCGGCGAGATCAGGCAGCCGGGGCCGCAGCTTTCGGTCAGGCCATAGACCTCGTGCACCTCGACCCCCATTGCCGCATAGGCCTCGATGCTGGTCACCGGCACCGGGGCGCCGCCCGACATGATCCATCGCAAGTGGCCGTGATCGGTGCTGTCGCGCTCGGGCACCTGATACATGAAGGTGAGCATGGCAGGCACAGCCAGCATGACCGTCACCGTTTCCCGCTCGATCAGTTGCCAGGCGGTGGCGGCATCGAAGCTGCGCATGATCACGGAGGTAACGCCGAGATGAACATTGCTGGTAAGCGGTGTCAGCGCACCCACGTGATAGGCCGGCAGGGCCAGCAGATAGCGGTCCTTGAAACGCAGCTCCGAAGTCACACCAATGCTGAGCGACGCCCAGATCGCCGTGTCGTGGGTGTGCACCACGCCTTTGGGCAGCCCGGTCGTGCCGGAGGTGTACATGATGTAGAGCATGTCGTCGTCCGTGGCGACCGGCGCGGGCTCGGCGTCGGACGCAGCCGCCTGCAGGGCGTGGTAATCCGCGGCGAAATCGTCTCGCTCGCTGCCCGCTTCAAGCACCTGCAGCCAATCGGTGACCGCAGTGGCTTCGCTGCCACGGCTTTGGAGTTCCGCTGCCACGGCCCGAAACTCCTCGCCATAGATGAGCGTGCGCGCCCCGGAATCCTTGAGGATGAATGCCAGCTCGTCCGCCACCAGACGCACATTGAGCGGCACCACGACACCGCCGATCTTGGCGACAGCGAAGAAGGTCTCGACGAATTCCGGACAATTGAGGGTGAGGATGGCGACCCGGTCGCCCTTGCCGATGCCGCGCTCGGCCAAGGCATTGGCGATGCGATTGCAGCCTTCGTTGAGATCGCGATAGCTCAGCCTCCGGCCCGAAGCGGGATCCACCAGGCCTTCGAGATCCGGCGTCAGATAGGCGCGCTTGGCAAGGATCAGCCCCACATTGTTTTTCAAGCGAGCCTCCTAATCGGATGTGGCGTCAATCCCCTCGGGCTCGCCGACGACGATCACGGCGAAGCTGTCAGGGTCCAGCAGCTCGGCGGCGAGCGTCGCGATGTCGTCGCGGGTAACCCCTTCGATCAGGCTATTGCGGTGATCGAGATAATCGATACCGAGATCGGCAATCTGCATGCCAACGAGCATCGAGGCGATCTCGCCATTGCTGTCGAGCCTGAGGGGAAAGGAGCCGGTGAGATAGGTCTTGGCATCGGCCAGTTCCTGCTCGCTCACACCTTCGTCGCGCAAGCGGGTGACTTCGTCGCGGATCACGGCGAGAGATTCCGAGACACGTGCGTTTTGCGTCGCGGTGCCGATCATGAAAGCCGCGACATGGTCGAGGGACACCATGTAGCTGAAGATGCCGTAGGCGAGGCCACGCTTCTCGCGCACCTCCATGTTGAGGCGGCTCGAAAAGCCGCCACCGCCGAAGATATGGTTCATGACATAGGCGGTGTAGTAACGCGTGTCCGAGCGCTTCAGCCCGACCTGCCCCATCAGCAGGACGCTTTGCGGCTGCGGCAGGCGCTCCACATGCACGGTCCCCGCCGCACCGGGCACGGTGTCCGCGATATGGCCCGGCTGCGCGGTTGCCGGCAGGTCGCCGAAGATGAGATCCAGGACGCGGCCCAAATCCGCCGCCGTGATGTCACCCGCCACGCCCAATATCAGCTGGTCCCGTCCGAAACGGGCGCCGGTGAAGGCCAGCAAGTCGTCCCGGGTTATGGCCTCGACCCCGGCAATGGTACCGCCCGGCGGGCGCGCATAGGGATGGCCGGAAAATGCCCTGGCATACCATTGCCGCCGTGCCACGTTGTTGCCGTCCCGTGCGGCACGCTCGAGACCGGCAATGAGTTGCGCGCGCACCCGCGCAACGGCATCGTCGTCGAAACGCGGCTCGCGCAGGGCCAAAGCCAGGAGCTCATAAGCAACGTCGCCGGTTTCTGTCAGCGTGGCGAGGCTGCCGCCGAATTCATCGATTCCGGCCTCGAAGCTCATGCGGACAGCGCTGTCGTCGAGGGCCTTCTGGAAGGCCAACGCGTCCATGTCTCCGGCGCCCTCGTTGAGCAGCCCGGAAGCCAGCTCGGCAAGGCCTTCCTTGCCTACCGGGTCGAGGGCGCTGCCGCCACGAAAGACAAACCGCATGCTGACAATGGGCACCGCATGCTCTTCCACCAGCCAGGCCTCGATACCGCCGGGGCTGACCACCCGCTGCACTTCCACCGCGCCTGCCGGGCGCAGCGCAAAGACGGCCAGGACTATCGCAGCCAGGAAAAGTCGTACCATCACGAGCCCTGCCCGTCGCCGCCGGGCAGAAGAACGCCGGTAACCGAACTCTCGTTACGCAATACGGCCCGGGCGGCGGCAAGCACGTCATCGGCGGTGATCGACTGCACCTCGTCGGGCCAGCTTTCCACCTGCTCCACCGTCAAGCCGACGGTAAGTGCCACGCCGAATATTCGTGCCAGAGAGGACAAGCTGTCGCGCGCGTAGACGGCCAGAGAGCGAATGCCGAACTTGGCCCGCGCCAGTTCCTCCTCGCCGACACCGTCTTCGAGCAGGCGTGCGATCTCCGCATCCAAGGCCTCCTCGACCGCCTCCACCGCCACACCCGGTGCCGGGCGGGCATAGAAGCCGAAGCGCGAACGGTCCAAGGTCGTGCCCTGGTAATAAGCGCCGGCATTGGTCGCCAGCTGCTGCTCGACCACGAGCGACTGATAGAGCCGGCTTGTGGTGCTGCCGCCAAGCACCTCGGCGAGCACGTCGAGCGCCACGGCAATGCCGTCCGGATCGTCGTGATAGCTGGGGCTGAGATAGCTGCGCATCCATTCCGGTGCCGCCACCCGCTCGTCCTCCATCACCAGGCGCCTGGCGGCGCGCTGCGGCGGCTCGGAGGGGCGCACGCGCTCGGCAACGGGTTGTGCCGGAGTGCGGCCATAGGTGCGCTCGGCCAAGGGCTGCAAGGTCTCCACCGTGACGTCGCCGGCGACGATCAGAATGGCATTGCCCGGCGCGTAGTGGCGACGATAGAAAGCCAGCGCATCCTCATGGGTGAAGGCGCGGATCTCATGCTCCCAGCCAATGATCGGCGTGCCGTAGGGATGAGAGAGGAACTGCGCTGCCCCCATCTGTTCGCCAAACTGGGCATTGGCGCGATTGTCCGTGCGCATGCGCCGCTCTTCCAGCACCACATCACGCTCGGTCTCGAAGTCTTCGACCTCGAACTCGAGATTGACCATGCGATCTGCCTCCATCTCCATCACCATCTCCAAGCGGTCGACGGCAATGTTCTGGAAGTAGCCGGTGTAATCGTGATTGGTGAAGGCGTTGTCGTTGCCGCCGTTGCGCGCGATGACGCGCGAGAAGTCACCGTTCGGCACCGACGGCGTGCCCTTGAACATCATGTGCTCGAGCATGTGGGCAATGCCGGAAGCACGTGGCGGCTCGTCTGCCGCGCCGATCTTGTACCAGACCGCATGGTGCACCACCGGTGCCCGGTGGTTGGCGATCACCACCACCTGCATGCCGTTGTCGAGGAAAAAGGTCTCCGCACCGAATGTCTTGCCGGGTGCCGCCTCGGCGACGGGCTCCACGGCGAATGCAAGCGCCAAGAGTGCCGCGAAAAGTCGCTTCGATGTCATGCGCCGTGTATGCCTTGCCAGCGGGATCGGGTCAGAACTGATTCAGCAAGCCCTCGAGCGGCGCCTCGTCGCGACGCACGATGACCGGGGTGTCGCCATAGGTCGGCGCCCTGCCCTCGGCCGCATTCTCCCGCAGCCGCTCTGCTTCCGCGACCGGGTCGAGCGCAACGCCAGGGGCCTCGCCCCCTTGCCAGAACATGAGGCTGTCGACGAAGCCCTCGTCGTCGGCGGCAAGCACCCTTGTTTCGCGGTTGATGACCTGGCGAATGCCGGGATCGGCCTCGTTGGCGCCGGCCATGTTGAGCAGTGCCAGCTCGCCGGGGCTGCGCGGTGGCAGCGCCGCACCGACCGTGCCGCGATTGGCATTGGGGCCGAGCACGATCTCCTCCCCCTGGCGGCGCACATCCTGCTCCTGCGGGCGCGGTGCGCCGGGCGCAGGTGGGCGCAGGTGGAAATCAGGCGGCAGCGCGAGGGGCTGTGCCTCCACCACCTGGTATTCGTCAGGCACGTGGCGGCCCAGCCCGAGCTGGTTCTTGATGGTGTCGCCGCAGCCGCCAAGCGCCAAGAGGGCGGCAGCAGCGACGGACCAAAGACGAACGGTTCTGAAATGCTCTGTCATGATTCCGGCAGTTTACCGTTCTCGGGCTTCGCGATCAAACCTGTCGCTAACAGGCCGATGACGCCGACGGTTATGGCGGAATCGGCGACGTTGAAGGCCGGCCAATGCCAGCCGAAGGCGTGGAAGTCCAGGAAGTCGAAAACCCAGCCGAAGCGCACCCGATCCATGACGTTGCCGATCGCGCCACCGACGGCGAGACCCAAGGATGCCGCCACCAGGCGCGATTCGGCGCGCGCCATCCAGATGCATAGGCCGACGGTGATGGCAAGGGCCACCGCCGTAATAAGCCAAGCCGGAACCGATTGGAGCGCGCCAAAGCTGACGCCGGGATTGCGGACGTGAACTAGATTGAAGAAGCCGGTCACCTCGATGCGCATGCCAAGCTCAGGCAACACCCTCAGCATGAGGGCCTTCGTGGCTTGATCGAGCGCTATGACGACGACCGCGATCGCCAGGCCAAGCTTCAGATAGGCCCGGTTCCAGCTCACGCGGCGACCGCGACCACCGAGTCGCAGCGCCCGCACAGGCCGCTCTCCGGCGAGACCTCGTGCAGTTGGCGCCAGCAGCGCTCGCATTTCTCGCCTTCCGCCGCACCGACCACCACGGCGATGCCCGGCTCCTCGGCCATCGTGAAAGCGCCATCGGGCGCAGCCTCGGTGGTGACGGTGATCTGCGACGTGATGGCGAGCTCGGCGAGATCGACGTCGGCGAGCAGCGCGGCGTCGGCCTCGCTGACATGCACCACGGGATGGGCCTGCAGGCTGGAGCCGATGCGCTTCTCGCGGCGCTCGACCTCGAGGGCGCCGGTGACGACGCGGCGGATCGCGCGCAGGCGCTCCCAGCGCTCGGCCAGGGCATCGTCGCGCCAGTCGGCAGGCGTTTCCGGGAATGTACGCAGATGCACGCTGTCGTCGTCTGACGGATAGCGCGACAACCATGCCTCCTCCGCCGTGAAGGCGAGCACCGGCGCGAGCCAGGTCACGAGGCGCTCGAAGACAATGTCGAGCACCGTCCGCGCGGCGCGGCGGCGGGCATCGTCCTTGCCATCGCAATAGAGCGAATCCTTGCGGATATCGAAATAAAAGGCCGACAGTTCATTGCCGCAGAAGGTGTGCAGCGCCGTATAGAAGCGGTGGAATTCGTAGTCCTCGAAGGCCTCGGCACGTAGCGCATCGAGCTCCACAAGTCGGTGCAGCACCCAACGCTCCAGCTCGGGCATTTCCGCCGGCGCAACGCGTTCGCTCGCCTCGAAGCCGGACAGATTGCCAAGCAGGTAACGCAGCGTGTTGCGCAAACGCCGATAGGAATCGACCAGGCCCTTGACGATCTCGGGCCCGATGCGGAGGTCGTCCGTATAGACGCTGAGCGCCGACCAGAGACGCAGGATATCGGCACCGTTGTTCGCAATGAGCTTTTGCGGCGCCACCACATTGCCGAGGGACTTCGACATCTTGCGGCCCTCGGCATCGAGCACGAAGCCGTGGGTCAGCACCGCATCGTAGGGCGCGCGCCCGCGCGTGCCGCAGGATTCCAACAGCGAGGAATGGAACCAGCCGCGATGCTGGTCGGAGCCCTCGAGATAGAGGTCGGCGGGCCAGCGCTGGGTGTCGTCGCCCTCCAGCACGAAGCTGTGGGTGGAGCCGGAATCGAACCAGACATCGAGAATGTCGGTCACGGCCTCATAGTCGGCCGGGTCGCGCTGGTTGCCGAGGAAGCGTGCGGGATCGGCGGTGAACCAGACGTCAGCGCCCTCTTCCTCCACCGCCTGGGCGACGCGCTCGATGACGTCGCCGTCGCGCAGAGGCTCGCCGGTCTCCTTGTGCACGAAGACGGTGATCGGCACGCCCCATTCGCGCTGGCGCGAGACGCACCAGTCGGGCCGCGTCTCGATCATGGCGCGGATGCGGTTCTCGCCCACCGCCGGCACCCAGCAGGTGTTGTCGATCGCGGTGAGCGCCACCTGCCGCAGGTCGTTGGTCTCCATGCTGATGAACCACTGCGGCGTGTTGCGGAAGATCACCGGCTTCTTGGAGCGCCAGCTGTGGGGATAGGA
>CAZKTK010000134.1:0-7753 GCA_964555535.1 uncultured Rhodospirillaceae bacterium | reverse complement strand
GTCGCCGCGCAGGCCATCGATCAAGGTCCGGACGTGAGCCATCTGCGCGGGATCGAGGCCGGACGTGGGCTCGTCCAGTACGAGGACAGGGGGCTCGTGCACCAGCGCCTGCGCGATGCCGACGCGTTGGCGATAGCCCTTGCTGAGGTGGCCGATGAGGCGTCCGCCGACCTCTCCGAGATCCGCGCGGTCGATCGCTCGGGCCACGGCGCTCGACCGTCTCGTCCGCCCCAGGCGTCGAAGGCGCGCGGTGTGGTCCAGGTAGTCGCGTACCCGCATGTCGAGGTACAGAGGCGGCGCCTCCGGCAGGTAGCCGAGGGCGGCCCGCGCGGCCTCCGCGTCGCCGGTCAGATCATGACCGTCGATGACGATCGACCCGCTCGTCACGCCCAGACAACCGGTCATCATGCGGATCGTGGTCGTCTTGCCGGCGCCGTTGGGTCCCAGAAAGCCGACGATCTCATCCTTTTCGACCGTGAAGGAAAGGTTGTGGATGATGGTCTTGGAGCCGTAGCGCTTTTGCACCGAGTCGAGAACGATCATGGCGGCCTTTGGGGTTGTGCCAGATAAGCGAGAGGCCCCCTCCGAAAAGGGGGCCTCCCTCATTTAGGCGAAATCGCCGAGCGATGCTAGTCGTACCAGCGCTCGCCCATCGACTCGTACTGCTTGATGCTGTGACCGAACCACAGAGGAGCATTCTCCAGGTCGCGCATCCGCGTCAGGCGCTCGACCGAGTGGAAGTAGTCCTTGATGCTGTAGTTCAGGCCGGCCGGATGGCCTTCCAGGTTCTCTTCCATCCAGATCGCGTCCTGGGACAGGATCACGGTGCCGGTGTTCGGAAGCTTAACCTTGACGGACTGATGACCGAGGGTGTGGCCCGGGGTGAAGTAAATCATCACGGTGCCGTCACCGAACAGATCATAGTCGCCGTCCAGCGCGAAATAATCGAAGTCACGCGCGTCATCATAGTCGGCGAGGATGTGCGCGCCGCTCGAACGCTGGAACTTCTCAGGCCACCATGCCTGATACAGCTCGATCTTCTGGATCACGTGGGTTGCATTCGGGAACATCTCGATATTCGCGATATGATCGAGATGCGAATGCGACGTGATGACGACCTTGACGTCGTCCGTGCTGTAGCCGAGCCGCTCGAGATACTTGTCGATGACGTCGTCACGGGTCTGGCTCGGACGCAGGAAGTCACAAGAGCCCTGCGACCAGTGCGAGGCACAGTTGCCATCGGAAATGGCGACGTTGTTACCCGTATCGTAAACGACCAGGCCCATCGGATGATCCAGGATCCACATGTTGATCGGGATCATGATATCACGGGCTTCCGGATAGGTCGGGATCAAGCCCTGGATATTGAACGGGCCGAACTTGCCGCTGGCCGCCCAATAGAGCTTCTGCGCCGAGGCGCCGGCACTCATCATGCAAATCGCGGCTACAGCCGCGGCAGCGAGTCCTAATTTTCTCATGAGATTCCTCTCCCTGACGTTATTGCCACGCTTCAGGAATGCGGCGTTTTTTGCCCCCACTTACGCGAGACAGCAATTGGTACCACTTACTCTCCTACGCGAGACAGCTTGAAATCGCAAGGATATTTGGGGTTTAGGCGCCGAACACGCGCGCGAAAATCGTGTCCACATGCCGCAGGTGGTGAGCCTCGTCGAAGAGATCGGCAATTGCCGCCGGGTCGAGGTGTCCTGCGACCTCCTCGTCAGCTGCCAGCAGGCTCTGGAAATCGCCGTCGCCTTGCCAGACCGGCATGGCGCAACGCTGCACCGCACGATAGGCGCCTTCGCGGCTCATGCCCGCCTGGGTGAGCGCCAGCAGCACGTTTTGGGAATGGACGAGCCCGCCGAGTTGATCGAGGTTGCGCCGCATGTTCTCGGGATAGACCATCAGCTTGTCCATCATGCCGGTCAGGCGCCCCAAGGCAAAATCAAGCGTGACTGTCGCGTCCGGGCCGATATTGCGCTCCACCGAGGAATGGGAGATGTCGCGTTCGTGCCACAGGGCGACATTCTCCAGCGCCGGTGTCACGGCGGACCGCACCATGCGCGCCAAGCCTGTCAGGTTCTCGGTGAGAATGGGGTTGCGTTTGTGGGGCATGGCGGACGAGCCTTTTTGCCCGGCGGAGAAGAACTCTTCCGCCTCGCGCACCTCGGTGCGTTGCAGATGGCGGATTTCGGTCGCCAGCCGTTCGATGGAGCTGGCGATAACGCCAAGCGTGGCGAAGAACATGGCGTGGCGATCGCGGGGAATGACCTGGGTGGAAACCGGTTCCGGCGATAGGCCCAAGCGATTGGCGACGTGTTCCTCGACCCGCGGATCTATGCCGGCGAAGGTGCCGACGGCGCCCGAGATGGCACAAGTGGCGATTTCGGCGCGGGCCGCGACCAAGCGCGTGCGGTTGCGGTGGAATTCGGCATAGGCCTGGGCAAGCTTGAGGCCGAAGCTGGTGGGCTCGGCATGGATGCCGTGGCTGCGGCCCACGCATATTGTGGTCTTGTGTTCGCGCGCGCGCCGCTCCAGCACCGCCAACAGGGCATCGAGGTCGGCGATGAGGATATCGCTGGCGCGGGTCAGCTGCACCGCGAAACAGGTATCGAGCACGTCCGACGAGGTCAGGCCCTGGTGCACGAAGCGGGCTTCCTCACCGACATGTTCCGCCAAATTGGTCAGGAAGGCTATGACGTCGTGCTTGACCTCTGCCTCGATCTCGTCGATGCGCGAGACCTCGAAATCGCCGCGTTCGGCGACCGCCGCGGCGACCCCGGCGGGGATGACGCCGAGCTCCTCCTGCGCCTCGCAGGCATAGCGCTCGATATCGAGCCAGATACGGAAACGTGTTTCCGGCTCCCAGATGGCGGCCATCTCGGGTCTTGTGTAGCGGGGGATCATGCTTTGCTCCCTAGCGAAGCGCGGCGGCGATATTGCCGCCGTCTACGGTTAATACGGCGCCGGTGGTCTTTTCGGCCAGGGCGAGGTCGAGGAAGGCCTGGGCCACGTCGTCCGCTGTCACTTCGCAGCCCAACAGATTGCTTGCCATGTAGTCGTCTTCCTCGAGACCGCGTGCGGCGGCACGCGCGGCGATCATGTCGTCGGTCATCAGGCCCGAACGAATGCGGTCCGCATTGACGGCATTGGCGCGGATACCCTCGCTGCCGTAGTCCAGCGCATATTGCCGGCTGAGGAACAGGGTCGCCGCCTTGGGCAGGCCGTAGGGCCCGAAGTCTCGTCCTGGGTTCACCGCCTGCTTGGAGACGTTGAACAGCAGAACGCCGCCGGTTCCCTGCGCTTGCATGACCTTCACGGCCGCCTGGGCCACGCGCTGGTGGCCGAAGAAATTGAGCTCGAAGCTTTGGCGCAGTACCGCCTCGTCGACCTCGCCGATACGCCCCTGCCAGGCCGCGCCCGCGTTGGAGACCAGGATATCGAGCCCGCCATGGCGCCGGCAGATCTCGGCGAATGCCGCATCGACCGAGGCCTGGTCCGTTACGTCGCAGGCCAGATCGGCGCCATCCAGGTCAAGCGTGACGACAGTCGCGCCGGCACCAGCCAGTGCTCTCGCCGTGGCGGCACCGATGGCGCCCGCACCGCCGGTTACGGCCGCGATCTGCCGGGCCAGAGGCTTTTCCGCGCCTTTGCCGAGCTTGGCCTGCTCCAGCGACCAGTATTCGATGTCGAACAGATCGGGCTCATCGATGCTGGTGAAGGACCCCAGCCCCTCGGCATCGCCGACCACGGCCACGGTGGCTTCGGCAAGGTCGGCGGCAATCGCGGCTGCACCGGCACTGGCCCCGATGCCGAACAGGCCCAGCCCGCGCACCATGGCCACCCGCGGCACGGTGTCCAATTGCGTCTTGGGCACGCCGTCGCGGCCATTGTTGCGGTTGAAATAGGCGTCGTAATCGCCGGCGAAATCGGCCAGCGCGGTCTGCACCGCGTTGCGCCAGTCATCGAGCTTGCCCACTTCGGGCGCCGGCAGGATCAGCGGCTTGCCTTTCGTGCGGATGACATGATCGGGCGTGATCACACCGGCCCGGCCGTAGCGTTCCAGATCCGCACCATTGACATAGTCGAGTACCGCATCGCCGGCACGATGGTCGAGCAGCCAGCGCTTGGCCCCCAGGGCGCCGCGCAGCACCGGTGCCACCGCTTCGAGCGGTGTGATAGTGTCCGGCAAAGACACCGGCACGAACCGGGCACGGCCGGCCTGCGCCAGACGCGCCTCCGCCAGCCCGACCAGCTCGATCATGCGCCCATAGGTTTCCTCTGCCGTTTCGCCAAAACTGAAGATGCCGTGCTTGAGCAGGATCAGCCCTTCCGCATCCGGATTGGCGCTGCGCACCTCATAGGCCTTCTTGGCCAAAGCGAAGCCCGGCATGATGTAGGGGACCAGGGCGGCGCGCGTGCCATAAACCTCGGCCGCAAGCTCGTCCCCGTTCGGCTGGTCGGTCAGCGCCAGTACCGGCCAGGCGTGGGTGTGGTCGATGAACTTGTCCGGCAGAAAGCCATGCAGCAGCGCTTCGACCGACGGGTTCGGCGCCTTGCTGTCGAGCAGGCTGGTGCGCTGGGCGTTGACCATGTCCTCGTCCGACAGCGTGTCGAGGCCGAGCAGCGGCTTCACCGCCTCGAGCCGCATGGCGGGCAGGCCCGGCGGCTCGATGTCGCCCATATCCCAGCCCGAGCCCTTGACGCAGAGCACATCGCAAGCATTACCCGCGATGTCGTGCATCACCGTCTTGACTGACGTGTTGCCGCCGCCGTGCTGCACCAGCCGCGGCTCGCCGCCCAGCAGCCGCGTGGTGTAGACGCGCAGGGCTACGTCCTCGCCGATGCCGTCCTCGCCATAGCGGGCAATCGCCGCCTTGGCAGCGTCGTCTGACCAAAGATTTTCCATGCAACCGCTCAGAAGGTTTCGCCGTAGGGCCGCAGCTCGATCTCCCAGGACCAGGCGCTGCGGTGCTGATTGTGGACCGCGTGATAGCTCTCTGCAATGGCGTCGGGGTCGAGCATGCGGTCGTCGGGGTCGGTGTTGGTTCCCGCCGCGCGAATGCCGCCGTCGATGACGAAATGGGCGATGTGCAGGCCTTGCGGCGACAGCTCACGGGCCATGCTTTGGGCCAGGCCGCGCAGGGCGAACTTGCCCATGGCAAAAGGCGCGGAGCGGGCATAGCCCTTCACCCCGGCCGAAGCGCCGGTAAAGAAGATGGAGCCGCTGCCGCGGGGCAGCATCGCACGGGTCGCGGCCTGGGCGACCAGAAAGGCGCCGAAACAGGTCACGGCAAGCGCCGTTTCCACCTCCGCCGGGATCAAGTCCACGAGCGGCCCGCGCGGGCGCCAGCTGGGATTATAGACGACGAGATCCAGGCGGTCGTGACGGTCGGCGATGGCCTCGAACAGGGCCGTCACCTGATCGGCCCTGGTGGCATCGCAGGCCAAGGCCTCGGCGCCCGTTTCGCTGCATAAGGCCGCCAGCTTCTCGGTGTCGCGGGCGGCGAGAACGATGTCGTGCCCGTCGGCGGCGAAGCGCCGCGCCAGGCTGGCGCTGAGCCCGCTTCCGGCGCCTACGATCAGAACGCAAGGCTTCTCCGCCATGATATTCCCTAATCCGCTTCCCGCTTCCAGATGAGTTCCAGAAAAACCTGCGCGCCGTCGCTATCCATAGGCAGGGTGCGCAGTACCAACGTGTCGTCCGTCAGGTTGAAGACGCGCTCCTGCTCCGTGCCCACCCAGTTCGGATTCCACGCCGTGTCCACGTGATGGACGACGTGATCCTCGGTGATGGCGTAGCGGCCGGTGTAGGCGAACATGGTGGAGTAGGCGATGGCGCGCTCGGCCTCCGGCGCGCTGCTGGCATCGCCCGAAAGGCCCGGCCGGTTGTCCGTGGTGCCAACGGTCATGACGCGACCGCCCGCGGTATAGATGAGATAGGCATTGCCCCAGGGGATCTCGTTGCGCGCGCCCTCGGAGTTGCTGATGGCCATGGATTCGAGCTTCCAGGTTCCGACGATATCCGCTGCCTGGGCTGCCGACAGGGAGGCTATCGCTGTGGCGGCGGCAAGGCAGAGGGTGATGAAACGGGACATGATGGGGTTCCTTTATCCTTCGTAGAGGTTGGCGCGCACCACATCTTCGTTCCATTCGAGGCCAAGTCCGGGCCGGTCGGGGATGTGCAGTTCGCTGTCGATGACGGGGTAGGGGTCTTGCAGAACTGGGTTTACCCAACTCTGCCACTCCAGCCAATGGGCGGTTTCGGTCACGCGCATCACATGGGCGCCGACTTCCGGGTACAGATGGGTGGACATGGGAATGCCGGCGCCGGCAGCGATGCCCGCCACCTGCAGCCAGCCGGTGACGCCGCCGATGCGCATGAAGTCGGGCATCACCAGGTCGCAGGCGTTCATTTCGAGCGCCACAGCCATGTCGCGGGGGCCGTAGAAGTTCTCGCCGATCTGCAAGGGTGTCTTGAGCTCGGCGGCGAGCTTGGCGTAACCGCCGAAATTCTCGTACACCACCGGCTCCTCCAGCCAGGCCAAGCCGCGGTCGTCGAGGCGGTGACAGCGCTCCAAGGCCTCGGCCATGTCGAGGCCCTGGTTGAAGTCGACCATCAGGCGCATGTCTTCGCCTACGGCATCGCGCACGGCGGCAAGCGTGGTGTCGTCATCGGCCGGGTTTTCCCGTCCCATGCGCAGCTTGAGGCCTTTGAAGCCACCCTCGTCGCGAAGTTCGACCGCCTCCGCCGCCACTGCCGCCGGCTCCTTCAGCCACAGGCCGTTGCTGTTGTAGGCACGCACAGGCCCGGGCGAGCCGCCAAGAAGCGTACAAAGAGGCAGGCCGGCGGCGCGCGCCAGGGCATCCCAGGCCGCCATGTCGAGGCCTGAGGCGGCTATCATGGAAAGGCCGCCGTAGCCCACGAAATGCAGGGATTTGCGTGCCGCCTGGTAAAGCTCTATCGGCGCAAGCTTCTGCCCGTGCAGCATCTCGCTCATGTCCTCGAGCGCCGGCACGAGATAGCGCATGGACTTCGCCACGTAAGGCTCGAGATAGGCCCGGCCCGTCACACCCTCACGGGTGTGCAGGTCGATCAGGATCAACGGCCATTGCGGGATCGTGGCGATGCGAACTACGGGAGGACGCTCAAGTGACAGCAGCACCGGGCGGGCCACGATCTTCTCGAAAGTCAGGGTCTCGTACGGCATGACAAGCCTTTCTTTGCCGGGGCCGGGGACAGTGCCAGCGCCGTCCGGTCCATGCAAGCACCCTTGCGCCGGACGGCCGAGGGGCGTCTAATCCTGGATAATAAGGAGAACGGGAGGAATCGCAGACATGTTCAACAAGACTGAGGAGCCTGCGAGCAAAGGTGTGCCCATGAGCGACAGCAATCTCGGACAGCCGCCCGCAGCAGCCCCGACGGGCCAGGCGGAGGCTTCGTTGATCAGCGCCGGCCTCAAAGTGGTCGGCAATCTGGAAAGCGATGGCGATGTGGTCATTGCCGGCACTGTGGAGGGGGATATCGCCGGGCGCGGGCTGACCGTGCGCGCTGGCGCCCGCGTGGTCGGCGCCATCGATGTCGACACCGTGCATATCCTCGGCGTGGTGGAGGGCAAGGTCACTGCGCGTTCGGTGCATATCGCCGAGAGCGGCGAGATGACCGGTGACGTATTGTACGAAAAGCTCGCCATCGACGAAGGCGCCATGCTCGACGGCCAATGCCGCCGCAACAAGGCCGGCGGCTCGACGG